>NZ_JABEPH010000343.1:0-6552 GCF_013004495.1 Rhizobium sp. SEMIA 4085 | reverse complement strand
ATCGAGGAAGCCTACGAGGTTTCCGATGCGATCAAACGCAACGACATGGACGACCTTTGCGAGGAACTTGGCGACCTGCTGCTGCAGGTCGTCTTCCATGCCCGCATGGCCGAGGAAGCCGGCGAATTCACCTTCGGCGACGTCGTCGAAGCCATAACGCGCAAGATGATCCGCCGCCACCCGCATGTCTTCGCGCGATCCGATGCCGACACGCCGGAACTCGTCAAGAAGCAGTGGGACGAGATCAAGCAGGCGGAGAAACACGAGCGCGCCGAAAGGCGCGCAAGGCGCGGCGTTTCCGAAGATTTCAGGGCAGGCTTTCTTGGCTCCGTGCAGCGGAGCTTCCCCGCGCTTACAGAAGCGCTGAAACTGCAGGAACGCGCCGCAAAGGTCGGCTTCGACTGGTCGGCGCCAGAGCCCATCCTCGACAAGATAGAGGAAGAGATCGGCGAGCTTCGTGCCGCACTCAAGGAGGGAAATCACGCGAAGGTCAGCGATGAACTCGGCGACCTGATCTTCGCCATTGCCAATATCGGCCGGCATGTACAGGCCGATCCCGAGCAGGCGCTTCGCGGCACGAACACGAAATTCAGGCGCCGATTCAATCACATCGAGAAAACACTTGAAGCAGATGGCGAAACGCTTGAGGCGGCAACGCTTGAGCGCATGGAGGAAATCTGGCAGGCCGCCAAGGCGATCGAGCGGGCAGTCGCGGGGGGCTAGCGTCGAAGGTCGGCGCTCATTCGTCGAATCTGTCGCCTTCGGCATAGGTGCCTGAAGGCGAAGCCACAGGGCCGCGAAGGATCTCCTCCCCGCAGGTCGCCGTTGCTGCCGTCAGCGTCCATCCCATGCTCGCCTCACAGGAAGCCAGCCTCCGCGAGAAAAGTTGCCTGCACCCAAGGACTTGAGCGCTGGATCCCTGCGCCAGGCATGGGGATGAGAAAGGGGGGCGAGGCGACGTCAAACAGCGACAGCTTCTGTGCCGACCGTCTTTTCATCCGCAACGGACGCCGGGTTCCGAATGTGCTTTGAAGCGGTCAGGGGCTTGCTATTCCCAGTCTTCCTTCTGCGGCTTCGGGCCGTCGCCCATGCGCCGTTCCAATTCGGCGGCTTCGCTTTCGGCGAGCCTTACGTCGAGCGTCACCGTGCCGTCTTCATTGTCTTCGCGGCCGTCGACGATCGAATGTTCGTAAAGCCAGGGTAGCAGCGCCAGCTTGCCCAAAGGCAGCTTGATCGTCGTCGCGGTCATCACCCCGGAAAGGCGCTTGCTGATTTCTTGCATCAGGTGATCGATGCCCTCGCCGCTGATGGCCGAAACAGCGACCACGTTTTCGGCGCCCGCAACCTTCTGCACAATCGCATCATGCGTTTCCGGTTCGAGACGGTCGATCTTGTTCCAGACTTCGACGATGCGTCGTGCCCCTTCAGCCTCGTCGATACCGAGATCTTTCAGGATGCGCATCACGTCTGCGCTCTGCGCCTGATTGTCTGCATCCGACATATCGCGGACGTGGAGGATCAGATCGGATTCCAGCACCTCTTCAAGCGTTGCGCGGAAGGCGGCGACGAGATGCGTCGGCAGGTCGGAGATAAAGCCGACGGTGTCGGACAGGATAACGGTCCGGCCATGCGGAAGCTTCATGCGGCGAAGCGTCGGGTCGAGCGTGGCGAAGAGCATGTCCTCCGCGAGCACGCCTGCGCCGGTGATGCGGTTGAAGAGCGTCGACTTGCCGGCGTTGGTGTAGCCCACAAGTGCCACGATCGGATGCGGCACCTTCTTGCGCTTGGCCCGGTGCAGCTGCCGGGTGCGGACGACCTGCTCCAGCTCGCGCTCCAGCTTGATGATCCGATCCTGCAGCAGACGGCGGTCGGCTTCAATCTGCGTTTCGCCCGGGCCACCCATGAAGCCGCCGCCGCCGCGCTGGCGTTCGAGGTGGGTCCAGCTGCGGACCAGACGGCCCTTCTGATAGTTCAGATGCGCAAGGTCGACCTGCAGCGTGCCTTCCTTCGTGGAGGCGCGGCGGCCGAAGATTTCCAAAATCAGGCCCGTGCGGTCGATGACCTTGGCATTCCACTCCTTCTCGAGATTGCGCTGCTGCACCGGCGTCAGCGGGTGATCGACGATCACCAGGCCGGAATCATGCTCATCGAGCTGCGCCTTGATGTCCTCGATCTTGCCGGTGCCGAGCAGCGTAGCCGGACGCGGGTCGGAGATCGGTACGATCGCGCCGTTGACCACATCCAGATCGATTGCCTCAGCGAGACCAGTCGCTTCCTCAAGGCGGCTTTCCGGCGAGCGGGTCGCAGCTCCTTCGATGGGCGTACTCCTGCTCCGCGCCTGCTTGAGCACAGGCACGACGACGGTTGCCCGCATATCATCCCGAAGTCTCTGAGCCTCCGGGATGATGGAATCATTCCTGGTATCGCGTGTCGAAATGACTGCTGACCTTGTTAGGACGCTGCTTCTTCGCTCTCGAACATCTGCATGGGCTGACCCGGCATGATCGTTGAGATCGCGTGTTTATACACGAGTTGCGAATGGCCGTCACGGCGAAGAAGAACGCAGAAATTGTCGAAAGAAGTGACAACGCCCGTGAGCTTTACGCCGTTAATGAGAAAAATTGTGAGAGAAATCTTTTGTTTGCGAACAGTATTGAGAAATAAGTCCTGCAAATTCTGAGAACGTTCCGCCATCGCGCCGCTTCTTTCTTTATTGCCGGCTTGACCTGGCCGGTGAATATTAATCAACCTCTCCTGAAAGACGGAGGGTAACCCTCATCCCTTCCGTCCAGCAAATCTTGGTATCAAATCGCAATCTTTTCCGCAACGTCGAAAAAGGCTTCTCGAATATTCTGCGAGATCGTGCCGGGATGACCGTTGGCAATTGTCTGCCCGTCGATGGAAACGACGGGAAAACAAATGCTTGTGGCGGCCGTGATGAAGACCTCGCGTGCCGCCAGCATTTCGGCGACGGTGAAGTTCCGCTCGGCGATCCTGAGGTCAAGCTTCTCCGCGACATCCATCAGCGTCGTGCGCGTGATGCCGCGCAGAATACCATGTTCGGCAGGGCGCGTGATCAAGGTGCCGTCGGCGTCGACCATCCAGACATTCGTCGCGGCACCTTCTTTCACGCAGCCGTTGGCATCGACATAGATGGCCTCCTGGGCGCCGGCTTCCTTCGCCTGCTGGCGGACCAGGGCATTCGAAAGAAGACCGACCGTCTTGATATCAACCCGATCCCACCGATTGTCCGGAACGGTGATCGCCTTGATGCCGTTTGCGTTTTTCTTCGCGATGACCGCGGGATCGGTGCTTTTGGCCGTGATGACCAGCGAAGGCTTGGTGCCTTCGGCCGGAAAGACATGGTCGCGGCGCGCCACGCCGCGCGTCACCTGCAGATAGAACAGGCCGTTGCGTACCTTGTTGCGGCGCGCCGTTTCACGAATCACATGGATCATCGCCTGGCGGCTCATCGGCCAGGTAATACGCAACTCGCCAAGCGAGCGGTTCAAGCGGTCGAGATGGCGCGTGATATCAACGATGTAGCCGTGACGTATTTCGCAGACCTCGTAGACGCCGTCCGCGAACTGGTAGCCGCGGTCTTCGATATGTACCATCGCATCGGCGTGCGGCACGTAGCGGCCATTTACATAGGAAATTCTCGGCATGGAAAACCTGCATCCAAGGCAATGAAATGGGAAACCGGCGCAGAAAATTGCGCCGGAGCAGTCAGACGCCGAGCGACTTCAGCTTACGATGAAGCGCCGAGCGCTCCATCCCGACGAATTCCGCGGTGCGCGAGATATTGCCGCCGAAGCGGTTGATCTGCGCGATCAGATAATCCTTCTCGAACATCTCGCGGGCTTCGCGCAGCGGAAGCGTCATGATGTGGTAGTCGTTCTTAGCGGACACCTTGGGCAGCATGTCGCCGAGGTCCGTCGGCAGCATGTCGGCTGTGATCGGCGCATCCGGACCATCCGAGCGTGCAAGGATCATCAGCCGTTCGATATTGTTGCGCAGCTGTCGGATGTTGCCTGGCCAGTCATGAGCCTGCAGCACCGCCATTGCATCGTCGCCGATACGGCGCAGGCGGATGCCCGCCTGCTCGGAAATCTGGCGCATCAACTGATCGACAAGGAACGGGATGTCCTCCCGGCGTTCCGCCAATGCCGGTACGCGAACGGGGACGACGGCGAGGCGATGGTAAAGATCCTCGCGGAACCAGCCCTCGGCGATGCGGCTTTCCAGATTGTAAGCCGTCGAAGAGATGATACGGACATCCACCTTCACGCGCTTCGATCCGCCGACGCGCTCGAACTGCTGGTCGACAAGCACGCGCAGGATCTTGTTCTGCGTCTCGCGCGGCATTTCGCCGACTTCATCAAGATAGAGTATGCCGCGGTGGGCTTCTTCCAGCGCCCCGGTCTTGCGCGATTGGCCAGGGGAGCCTTCCGTCCCGAAGAGGGCGACTTCCATGCGGTCCGGCGTAATGTTCGCAGCGTTCAAGGCCACGAACGGTCCGTTGGCGCGCGCCGACTTCTTGTGGATCATCCGCGCCACCAGCTCCTTTCCGGAGCCAGATGCGCCGAAGATCATGATGCGGCTGTTGGTCGGCGCGACCTTTTCGATCGTCTGGCGAAGCTGCGAGACCGCGACGGACGTGCCGATCAGTTCGACGGCGTCGCCTGCGCGCCGCTTCAGCTCGGATACCTCCCGCTTCAGCTTCGAGTTTTCCAGCGCGCGTTCGGCAATCAGGATCAGGCGATCAGCCTTGAAGGGCTTTTCGATGAAATCGAAGGCGCCGCGTTTGATGGCGGAAACAGCCGTTTCGATATTGCCGTGGCCCGAAATCATGACAACCGGTATGTCGGGATGGCGCGTCTTAATCTCGTCCAGCAATGAGAGACCGTCGAGCTTGCTGCCCTGCATCCAGATATCCAGGAAAATCAAGCGCGGCGCGCGATCGGAAATCGCGGCGAGCGCGCTGTCGCTGTCATGCGCGGTACGCGTCTCGTGTCCTTCATCAGAGAGGATGCCGGAGACGATCTCGCGAATATCATGCTCATCATCGACGACGAGAATATCAGAGGCCATACACACTTTCCTTGTCATTTGGCGCCGGGGCGGCGGGAACCGGCTCGAGACGCGGCAGATGCACGCGGATCATGGCCCCCCTTCCCTGGTCGAAATTGGCGGGCGCATCATGCAGTTCCAACTGCCCGCCATGCTCTTCAATGATCTTCTTGACGATAGCGAGGCCGAGGCCAGTGCCCTTCTCCCGCATCGTCATATAGGGCTCTAGGATGCTGTGCCGGTTTTCCACCGGTAGTCCCCGGCCATTGTCGATGACGTCGACCGTGAAGCGGTCGCGGCTCTCGTCCAACGACGCCCTGACGAGAACCTTCCGTTGATCGCGCTCGCCGCTCGGAACAGCCTCAATGGATTCGACCGCATTCTTGATCAGGTTTCCGAACGCCTGACCCAGCATGCGGCTGTCGAACTGGACCTCCAGCGGTTTGTCGCCGAATTCCTGCTGGAAGCTCACATGCGTATTGCCCATCTCACGCAGGAAGATGGCATCGCGGAGAATATTGCGCAGATCAGTCTGTTCCTTCGTCGGCTTGGGCATGCGCGCAAAAGCCGAAAACTCGTCCACCATGCGGCCGATATCGCCAACCTGCCGGATGATCGTATCGGTACATTGATCGAAGACCGTGCGATCCTCCTGATTGATCTGCTTTCCGTAACGGCGCTGGATGCGCTCGGCGGAGAGCTGGATGGGCGTCAGAGGGTTTTTAATCTCATGGGCGATGCGCCTTGCCACGTCGCCCCAGGCCGTCGAGCGTTGCGCGATCACGAGATCGGTAATGTCGTCGAGGGTAATCACGTAGGAATCGCTTGTATCGCGAACTTCCTCGCGCGTGACCTGCACGCTCAGCGTTCGCACCGTTCCGCCGCGCACGAGAGCAATCTGCTTGCGGAAATCGCCGCGGTAGCGCGATGCAGCTTCGCTCAGCACCTGATCGACTTCGGGAGCAATTTCATTCAACTGCTTCCCGAGCATCTCGCGTGCCGGCAGCGACATCAGCGTCTCGGCAGAACTGTTGACGATGGTGATCCGCCGGTCGTTTTCGACGCCTATCACTGCGGCGGTGACACCCGACAGCACGGCCTCGATGAAGCGGCGGCGGTCGTCCACCTCGTCCTTCGCCTCCAGGATCTCGTCACGCTGTGTACGGATTTCCGAAATCATCTTGTTGAACGTGCGGGATAGGTTTGCAACGTCGCCATCGACCGCATGAACCGGCACGACGATATCCATGTTGCCGGACGCCACGCTGTCGGCCGCGGTGATTAGCAGGCGGATCGGGCGGACGATCCGGTCGGCAACGGCAATAGCCGTCCAGATCGCCGCAAGCAGCACGATCAGGGCAAAACCGATATCCAGACTCCCGAACGCGATATGCAGCGAGACGAGACCCGCCTCCATCGAGCGCAATTCCGTCGCGCTTTCCTCCATCATCCGCCATGCGCTCCTGACCTTCGGATCGA
>NZ_JABEPH010000342.1:0-6566 GCF_013004495.1 Rhizobium sp. SEMIA 4085 | reverse complement strand
CGGGGGTTGCTCTGATAGGCCGGAGCCTTGCCAATGCTTAGCGAGGGCGAACCATGAAAAGCGTAATTTTCATCGGCTTGGATACGTCGAAGCTGAAGATTTCAGTGGCGGTTGCCGATGGAGAGCGGATGAGAGGAGGGGGGGGGGTTGGGGGGGGGGGATGGTGCGTAGACGCATGGCTTTCTGCTAAGGCAGAGTCATTGGATTGGGTAGGACGATGAATATCGCAGCCAACATTGATGAGGCATTCGGGGAGGCTGCGGGAGACGGCGTGACCGCCCATGCGCTCTTTGCCGATGCCCCGGGTTCCGTCTCGTTCAACAAGCTGCGCAAGCGCCTGCTCCGGCAGGTTCGCCAAGCCTTCGACGATTTCGGCATGCTGAAGGGTCAAAAGCGCTGGCTGGTCGGCATTTCAGGCGGCAAAGATTCCTACGGTTTGCTGGCGCTGCTGCTCGACTTGCAATGGCGTGGACTGCTGCCGGTCGAGCTGATGGCCTGCAATCTCGACCAGGGCCAGCCGAACTTTCCGAAACATATCCTGCCGGATTTTCTGACGAGGATCGGTGTAAAGCACCGCATCGAATATCGGGATACCTATTCGATCGTGAAGGAGAAGGTACCGGAGGGGGCGACCTACTGCGCCCTCTGTTCCCGTCTTCGCCGCGGCAACCTTTACCGCATCGCGCGGGAGGAGGGCTGTGATGCCCTGGTGCTCGGCCATCACCGCGAGGATATCCTCGAGACCTTCTTTATGAACTTTTTCCATGGCGGGCGTCTCGCCTCCATGCCGGCGAAGCTGCTCAACGACGAAGGCGACCTCATGGTGCTCAGGCCGCTTGCATATTGCGCGGAGGACGACATGGCGAAGTTTGCGGCGGCCATGCGGTTTCCAATCATCCCCTGCGATCTCTGCGGCTCGCAAGACGGCCTGCAGCGCAATGCGATGAAGGATATGCTTGCGGATATCGAGCGGCGCATGCCGGGGCGCAAGGACACGATGCTGCGGGCGCTTGCGCATGTGAACCCCTCACACCTGCTCGATCCGCAGCTTTTCGATTTTTCCAGCCTGATGGTCACAGAGCCGTCACCGAAGAGCGCATAACTGGGCTAACGCTCAAGAGTAAGGACATGCCATGACTTCGACTGTTGATGTGACGACGCTCTCCGATCTCCTCAGGCGGGCGGCGAAGGCCGAGATATTGCCGCGCTTCCGGCGGCTTGGCAGCGGCGACGTACGGGTCAAGACCGAGGCGACTGACCTGGTGACGGAAGCCGACGAGCAGGCTGAGCGGATGATGAAGGCGGAGGCGGCAAAACGCTGGCCGGACGCAGTCTTCATCGGCGAGGAGTCGGTTGCTGCCGACCCTGCGCTGCTCGGCAAGCTGCAGGGAGCGGATCTTGCGATCGTCGTCGATCCAGTCGACGGCACCTTCAATTTTGCTTCCGGCATTCCCGCCTTCGGCGTCATGGCTTCGGTCGTGTCGAAGGGTGAAACCGTTGCCGGCATCATCTACGACCCGATGGGTGACGACTGGGTGATGGCGGAAAAGGGGGGCGGCGCCTGGCTGCGACGGCCGGAGGGCGAGTCGCAGCGGCTTTCGGTGGCAGCGCCGGTGGCATTGGAACAGATGGTCGGTATGGCTTCGACCGGCTACCTACCGAAGGAGAAGCGTCCGGAAATTCTCGCAAATCTCGCAAAGGTACGCTTCCTCGTGAATTACCGCTGCGCCGCGCATGAATACCGGACATTCGCGTCAGGACACGTGCATTACCTGATGTACAATAAGCTGATGCCCTGGGATCATCTGGCGGGAACGCTGATCTGCCAGGAGGCGGGCGCCCATGCGGCGCGTTTCGATGGAACGGCCTACCTTCCGCACCACGTCGGCGGTGGGTTGCTGATCGCTCCGGACAAGGCGTCGTGGGAGTTGCTGCGGCGGGAGGTTTTCACGGTCTGAGGAGCGAGGGCGTAAGCCTCGATCCATGCCCGACATATAGGGAATGCATATTTCCTCCCAAGCAGTTTTGATCACGATATAGCCCCGCTTCTAAGCGGGGTTTTTCGCGTCGGGCTGGGCTTAGTTCGTCGAACTTGTCGTCACCTGATCGACCGGGATGCCGGGCGAGTTTTGCGGGAGGGATGCGATTGCGAACATCGCAAAGGCATAAGCGGCAAATACTGAAGCCGCGACGGTGGTCTTGATCATCTCTTGCTCCATCGTTGCCAGGGCAGATTAGCCCGAAAGGGCGATGGCCACAAGAAATATGAACGCCAGATGAACAAAAGGTCATGGAAAGTGTCCGCATCGTCGCGCGCGGCGTGCCGTCAGGCTGCTCGAGACCCGAGCGAAATGCGCTGGAACGAGTCGCCTGGTGATTCGTTGAGTCGAATGTTTTGCGTGAGGTATTGCGTCATGGAGAAAAAGGATATCCGGAAATTCCCGCCCGTCAGGATCAAACTCGGCGGACGCTATCGCGTCGTCAAGACGGTTCACGATGCCTACAAGCTGATGGTCACCGAATGGCCGATCCACGATGGCCCGGCGCTCTACCGCGCCGAGATTACATGTCTGGATGCCTTCAACGACGCGACGCCGGCCGCTGAGGTGCGGAAGAAATTCCTGGTCGCCGCCAGCGAGGCGCACCTCGAATATGTTGTCTGATCCGGCGTGATGAACTCCGTTGATATCGGCGATCTACTCGGTACCGGCAAGGAGGCGGAGGTCTACGAGCATGGGGCGCTGGTCCTTAAGCTTTACAGGGTCACCGCGTCCAAAAATGCTGCGTTCAGAGAAGCCGCGATTCTGGCGCACATCGAGCCATTTGGCCTGCCGGCGCCAAAAATTTCAGACGTCAGACAGTATGGCGACCGCTGGGGGCTGTTGATGACCCGGGCCCGCGGGCAGCCTTTTGCCAATGCGATGATCTCCCAGCCCGCGTTGATTCCAAAATACCTGGATGAAATGGTGCGGCTGCACAGGGAAATCCACGGCCAAGCCGCCCGCGCCCTTCCGGAGCTCAAGGCGAGACTGGGCTCAAATATTCGGCATGCGCCATTCTTAAGTACAGCACATCGTGAAAGGCTTCTGAGGGGGCTCGATACCCTGCCGAACGGGAACGTTCTCTGTCACGGAGATTTTCATCCCTCAAACATCCTCGGCTCACCTGGTCAAGCGATGGTCGTAGATTGGTTGGACGCATGCGCCGGCAGCCCGGCCGCCGACGTCTGTCGCACCTATGTCCTGATACATCATGCAGCTCCCGAAATGGCCATGCGCTATGCCGAAACCTATGCAAGAGCCAGCGGCCTTGCCCTAGGCGATATTTTCGCCTGGTTGCCCTTTGTCGCCGCGTCCCGGCTGGCAGAGGGGGTTTCGAAGGAAGAAGACGAGCTGATACGAATGGCTGAGACGGGTTGGTCAGATATCTGATCGCGCGCCAATCGCAAATTCTCCAAATCGAAATTCCGCCTGCCGGCGCAAGGCGCAGGCTGACATGGCACACCATCACAAATGCGCGGCACCCGGGTCGAGTTGCGGGCTGTCGCCCGGGTGGGTGAAGAGCTTGCCCTTTTCGGCAAAGAGCGTGGCGACGATGCTGATTGCGCCGAAGACCGCAAAGCCTGCAAAGAGCGGCTGGACGGTACCGTTGAAGAGCTGGCCGACGCCTCCTCCGAGCAGCGCGCCGACGGAGGTCGAGACGAAACCGGTGATGGCGGTCGCCGTGCCTGCAAGATTGCCCATCGGTTCCAGACTGATTGCCGTGAAGTTCGTGGCGATGACGGCAAACATCATCAGCAGAATGGAGAACAGAGCGTAGTCCAACGCGAAATTGACTTTGGCATCGAGCGCCATGACCCAGCCGAACGCCGAAATCACCGTAAAGAAGATCATTGCGGTGTGCGAGATGCGGCGCATGCCGAAGGTGCGCACGAAGAAGCCGTTGGCGAAGTTGGCAACGGCAATGCCGCCTGCCGTTGCCGCAAAGGCGATCGGCAGCCAATCCCCGAGGCCGTAGACTTCACCGAAAACCTGCTGGACGGAGATCACATAGGCGCTAATTACGCCCGTGAACATCGTGAGCCCGATCATGTAGCCGCAGGTGATGCGGTTGGTGAGAACGGTCCTGAAGCCGTCGACGATCGAATCGACGGACAGCGGGATGCGCTCATCGGCCGGCAGCGACTCCTTCAGGCGTAGCAGTGCCCAGAGGAAGAGCACCGCGCCGACGATGCCGAGCAGGATGAAGATCCAGTGCCAGTCGGTGTAGCTGATGATCAGCTGGCCCACGGAAGGCGCGACGATCGGCACGATCATGAAGACGATCATCACGTAGGACATGACGCGGGCCATTTCGCGGCCGCCGAAGCAGTCGCGGACAACCGCCATCGTGGTGATGCGCACCGCGGCGCCGCCAATACCCTGGACGAAGCGCATGACGAGCAGCATCTCGAAGCTGCCGGTCAGTGCCGCGCCGAACATCGCCAGCACGTAGACGGCGAGGCCGCCGAGCAGGATGCGGCGGCGGCCGAAGGTGTCGGAGAGGCTGCCGAAGATGATCTGCGAGACACCAAAGCCGAAGAAGAAGACACCGATGATGAGTTGCGCATCGTTGGTGCTCGTCACGCTCAGCGAGCGGCCGATGGCGGGAAGCGCCGGCAGCATGCTGTCGATTGCCATGGCGATGCTGGCGGTCATGAGCGCGATCGTTATGACGAATTCCGTAAAGCCCATGCCGATCCGGCTGGAGCCTTGATTTTCAGTATGCGGTTTATGCTTCGGAATCATTCTTCAAATCCAGTCAATGTAAAATCGTGAAATGGCTGCTCAGAGACGCGGATTGTGTGGCTGAAACAGACGGCCCTTCTCGGCGATGAGGACGAAGACGAGTCCGATGATCGACACGGCGAAATAACCGGAGACCATCGGCAGCGCCGTCCCGTCGAAGGCTTGGCCGATTGCCGCGCCGATGATTGCGCCGCCGATCGTGCTCATGAAGCCGAGGACGGAGGAGGCCGTGCCCGCCACGTGGCCGAGCGGCTCCATGGCGAGCGAGTTGAAGTTCGAGCCGATCCAGCCGAACTGGAACATCGCAATGCCGAAGAAGCCGATGAATAGGAAGAAAGGCATCGGCTGCGGGCCAACGACCTGCACGATCATCCAGAGTGTGTTGACCGCGACGAAACCGAGCAGCGATCCATGCGACAGCCGCCGCATGCCAAACTTGCCGACGAAGCGCGAATTGAGAAACGACGCAATGGACATAAAGACCGCGACAGCGGCGAAGGCGAAGGGGAAATAGACGCCGAGATCGTAGATGCCGACATAGATCTGCTGCGCGGAGTTGATGAATCCAAACAGCGAGCCGAAGATGAAGGTGGTTGCAAGCGTATAGCAAAGTGCGATGCGGTTCGTCAGAACGAGATGGAAGCCGCTGAGGATCGAGCGCGCGGTGAAGGGGCGCATGTTGCGCGGATCGAGCGTCTCCGGCAGGCGATAGAAGGTCCATGCGGCGATTGCCGCCCCCATTGCGGCGATGAAGACGAAGATCATGTGCCAACTCGCAAAGAGCATGATGATCTGGCCGCTCCCGGGCGCGACGACCGGCACGATCATGAACACCATCATGATCAGCGACATGACTTCGGCCATCTGCCGGCCGCCGTAGATGTCGCGGACGATCGAAATGGTGATGACGCGCGTTGCCGCAGAGCCGATGCCTTGGATGAAACGCAAGACGAGTAAGCCGGCAAACGAGGGTATGAAAGCAATCCCAATCGCGGAAGCGATGTAAATCCCCAGACCCACGAGAAGCGGCAGGCGACGGCCGAAGCGGTCGGAAATCGGGCCATAGAAGAGCTGAGCGCCGCCGAAGCCGAGAAGATAGGACGAGACGACGAATTGCCGGTGGTTTTCGCTTTCGACGCCCAGATTGGCGCCGATCTGCTGCAGAGCCGGCAGCATGATATCGATTGCCAGCGAATTGGTTGCCATCAAAAAGGCGGCGAGCGCGATGAATTCACGCTTGCCCATGGGCCTCTGGCCCGCGGACACGGCTTGAGACGAATCTGTCACAATGAAAATCCCATAAACAGGTCAAGGCGCTGTTGAGCACAGCGCCTTGAACTCGAATTAGAGCAGATTTGGAAACCGGACGGACGCCCGGTGACCTGTCAGGCGGCGCGAACCGTCACGCCATTTTCCTGGAAGTGCTGCTGTAACTCGCCGGCCTGGAACATTTCCCGCACGATGTCACAGCCGCCGATAAACTCGCCCTTCACGTAAAGCTGCGGGATTGTCGGCCATTTCGAATAGTCCTTGATGCCCTGGCGGATTTCCGAATCGGCGAGCACGTCAATGCCCTTGTAGTCGACACCGAGGTAATCGAGGATCTGGACGACCTGGCCGGAGAAACCACACTGCGGAAACTGCGGCGTGCCCTTCATGAAAAGGACGACATCGTTCGTCTTGATTTCGTTGTCGATGAATTCGTTGATACCGCTCATGGGACCTAATCCTTTCAACAGGCAGGTTAAAGGCCTGCCGTTTCAATCGTGAGCCTTAGAT
>NZ_JABEPH010000341.1:0-6602 GCF_013004495.1 Rhizobium sp. SEMIA 4085 | reverse complement strand
CCAAGGTTGAGCACGTAGTAACCAAGTTCCATCAGAGATGCTACGACCTCCGCGGCATTGGCGGGCCGTACGGCACCTTCATAAGGGCATTCGACGACACAGCTGACATAGCCGCGTAGTGGAATACCGTGCGCGCTGCTTGCCTGCGCGATGGGGCGGAAACGATCGATGCTCTCGGCAATCGAACAATTGATATTATGCTGGGAGAAGCTTTCGGAAGCTGCGGCAAAGATCGCGACCTCGTCCGCCCGTGCCGAAAGTGCCGCCTCAAAGCCCTTCATGTTGGGGGTGAGGACTGTATAACGCACGCCAGGCACGCGGCGAATTCGGGCCATCACTTCGGCGGCGTCGACAAGCTGCGGCACCCATTTCGGACTCACGAAACTGGTCACCTCGATGCGCTCGTAGCCGCAATCGGACAGCATATCGACAAGTGCAATCTTGTCTGCCGTCCCGATGAAGTGTTCCTCATTTTGCAGACCGTCACGCGGTGCCATCTCGACGATCGAAACATGTTCCTGGTGTAGAGCCGTCATCATGCCTCTCCAGCCTTCAGGGTGACGAGGACGGCGCCCTCGGAAACCTGCTGACCCTCACTTGCGTGAACGCTTTCCACAATGGCGTCTCGCGCGGCGGTCAGCGTCAGCTCCATTTTCATGGCCTCCATGACGATCAGCGGCGCGCCTTTCGAGACGGCGGCACCTTCGCTTGTCCGCACGATCTTGACGAAGCCTGGCATCGGCGCGATCAGGCGATCGCCGACCTCTGCTTCTGAGGCAGTACCATCCAGCGGATCGGGCAGCGCAAAGAGGTGTGAATTGCCGTCGAGCCTCAGGCACAACCGATGCGTCCCGCGCTCCACCTCGACAGAAACCTGTCTGCCATCGGTCTCCACTTGTAGACGGTCGCCATGGCGGCTGACAAACCTAATGGGAATCACCCGGCGGCCGTCATGGACGGCGAACATGCCGAAGCCTCGAGCGACGACACGCAGACTTGCAAGACTGCCGGCATGTTCCAACGTCACTTTACGCTGCATCTCGCCCCAGAGCTGCCAATGGCCGAGCGTGTCCCAGGGATCGCGGCCGTGGCTCTTTCCTTCCAGCGACAGCACTGCCGCAAGCGCAATCACCGTGTCTTCGGCAGCTGGAATTGCGGTCAGGGTCTCAAGATTGCGCTCGATCAGACCTGTGTCCGGATGGCCAGAGACAAATTCTTCCTGACGGCTCAGTTTGGTGAGAAAGCCGATATTGCTCACCGTCCCGGCGATGTGCGATGCCTGCAGTGCCCGCGTCAACACCCCAAGCGCATCGGAGCGATTCGCGCCATGCACGATCATCTTGGCGATCAGCGGGTCGTAATGGGCAGAAATCCGATCACCTGTCCTGACGCCCGCATCGATCCGCACGCCGTCCTTTGGGAAGCGCATCTCGTCGATCACACCCGTGGCCGGTAAAAAACCCCTTGCCGCGTCTTCCGCGTAGATGCGCGCCTCGAAGGCCCAGCCGTCGATCTTCAGCTCGGATTGTTTTTTCGGAAGCGGTTCACCGGCTGCGACCCGCAATTGCCATTCGACGAGATCAACACCCGTAATCGCCTCCGTTACCGGATGCTCGACCTGCAGGCGCGTGTTCATTTCCATGAAGAAGAAGCGGTCCGGCCACAACCCCTTCGAGACATCGGCGATGAACTCCACGGTCCCGGCGCCGCGATAATCGATCGCCCGCGCAGCCCGCACGGCCGCATCGCCCATGGCGCGGCGCATCTCGGCGGTCATGCCCGGAGCCGGCGCTTCCTCGATGACCTTCTGGTGGCGCCGCTGGAGCGAACAATCGCGCTCGAAAAGGTGGACGACATTGCCGTGCCGGTCTCCGAATACCTGTACCTCGATATGACGCGGTCGAAGCAGGTATTTTTCGATAAGCATGGCATCATCGCCGAATGCCGCCTTCGCCTCGCGCTTTGCCGCTTCCAGGGCAGATGGGAGCTCTTCGGCCCGCTCGACACGGCGCATGCCCTTACCGCCGCCGCCCGCGCGAGGCTTGATGAGAACGGGGAAGCCGATCTCGGATGCCTTGCCCGCCAGAAGGGCCGGATCCTGGTCGTCGCCGTGATAGCCGGGCACGATCGGAACGCCGGCGCTTTCCATCAGGGCCTTGGCGGCATCCTTGCGACCCATTGCCCGAATCGCCATTGGCTGCGGACCAATGAAAACTAATCCCGCCGCCTCGACAGCCTCGGCGAACTCGGCGTTCTCCGAACGAAAGCCATAGCCCGGATGGATCGCATCGGCGCCAGTCCGCTTGGCCGATTCTATAACACGCTCGATCGAAAGATAACTTTCATGGGCCGCCGAACCGCCGATACGGATCGCTTCGTCGGCAAGCTCGGCGTGCAGCGCGCCGCTGTCGGCATCGGAATAGACCGTGGCTGTGCGCACGCCCAGGCGGTGGGCCGTACGAATGATACGGCAGGCAATTTCACCACGGTTGGCAATCAGGATCTTTCCAAACATCGCAGCCTCACATCCTAAACAGGCCGAAACGCGTGTCTTCGATCGGCGCATTCAGCGCAGCTGACAGCGACAGGCCGAGAACATCGCGGCTCTTTGCAGGATCGATGATGCCGTCGTCCCAAAGGCGGGCGGAGGCATAGAGCGGATGGCTCTGGCTTTCGAAGAGATCGAGAACTGGCTTTTTGAAAGCCGCCTCGTCTTCTGCATTCCAAGGCGTCCCGGCACGGATCAGCGCTTCGCTGCGAACGGTGGCAAGCACGCCTGCCGCCTGCTCGCCGCCCATTACGGAAATCCTGCTGTTCGGCCAGGTCCAGAGGAAGCGCGGCGAAAAGGCGCGGCCCGCCATGCCGTAATTTCCGGCGCCGAAGGAGCCTCCGATCAGCATGGTGATCTTCGGTACCTTGGTGGTTGCCACAGCCGTGACCAGTTTGGCGCCATGCTTGGCGATACCTTCCGTCTCGTACTTGCGTCCGACCATGAAGCCGGTGATGTTTTGCAAAAAGACTAGCGGGATTTTCCGTTGCGAGCAGAGCTCGATAAAATGTGCGCCCTTGACCGCAGATTCGGAAAACAGGACGCCGTTGTTGGCAAGGATCCCGACAGGGACGCCATGGATATGCGCAAAGCCGCAGACGAGCGTGGCGCCGTAGCGCGCCTTGAACTCGTCAAAACGCGAACCGTCGACGATGCGGGCGATCACCTCGCGCACCTCGTAGGGCGTGCGAAGGTCGGCGGGCACGATACCGGCGATTTCCGCCGGATCGTAGTGCGGCGGCTCTGCCTCGCGAAGTTCGACCGTATGTGCTTTTTGTCGGTTCAGCGAGGCGACGGCGCGGCGTGTCAGCGCCAGGGCATGGGCATCGTCGCGGGCCAGATAGTCGGCAACGCCAGAAAGGCGCGTATGCACGTCGCCGCCGCCGAGCTCCTCGGCAGAAACCACCTCGCCCGTCGCCGCTTTGACGAGCGGCGGTCCAGCGAGGAAGATCGTTCCCTGCCCTTCCACGATGATGGCTTCGTCAGACATGGCAGGGACATAGGCGCCACCTGCTGTGCAAGAGCCCATCACCACGGCAATCTGCGGGATTCCGGCCGCCGACATATTAGCCTGGTTGAAGAAGATCCGTCCGAAGTGATCACGATCGGGAAAGACCTCGTCCTGGTTGGGCAGATTGGCACCGCCGGAATCAACCAAATAGATGCAGGGCAGTTTGTTCGCCGCTGCGATCTCCTGCGCCCTTAGGTGTTTTTTCACCGTCATCGGATAGTAAGTGCCGCCTTTGACCGTCGCATCGTTGCAGATGATCATGCATTCGCGACCTGCGACGCGGCCGATTCCCGTGATCAACCCGGCTGCCGGCGCCTCATCGCCGTACATGCCGTAAGCAGCCGTCGCGGCAATTTCCAGAAACGGTGTTGACGGGTCGATCAGTCCCATGACCCTGTCGCGCGGTAGCATCTTGCCGCGACCCACATGCCGCTCGCGTGCCGCCGTCCCGCCGCCGTCCTGGGCCGATCGCGCGACGTCCTCAATGAGTCTGATAGCCTCCTGCATAGCCGCCTGATTGGCCCTGAAGGTTTCAGAATTGCTCGCGATCTGGGATTTGAGTACGGTCATGCCGTCTCCGCAAAGAGCTCGCGTCCGATCAGCATTCGCCGGATTTCAGAGGTTCCGGCACCGATCTCGTAGAGCTTAGCGTCCCTCAAGAGCCGCCCTGCGGCATAATCATTGGTGTAGCCATTGCCGCCAAGCGCCTGGATCGCTTCGAGCGCCATGCCAGTTGCCTTTTCCGCTGCATAAAGAATGCAACCTGCAGCGTCCTTGCGGGTCGTCTCGCCGCGGTCGCAGGCCGCCGCCACGGCATAGACATAGGCGCGCGCCGTATTCAGCGTCACATACATGTCGGCGAGCTTGGCCTGCATCAACTGGAATTCGCCGATCGCCCGGCCGAACTGCTTGCGTTCATGCAGATAGGGAAGAACAAGATCCACGCAAGCCGCCATGATGCCGAGGGGACCGGCCGAAAGCACCACGCGTTCATAGTCCAGGCCTGACATCAGTATCTTCACGCCGCCGCCGATTGCGCCCAGCACGTTCTCCTCGGGCACTTCGCAATCTCGAAAGATCAGCTCGCAAGTATTCGAACCCCGCATCCCAAGCTTGTCGAGTTTCTGGCCTGTCGCAAACCCCTGGAAGGTCTTCTCCACAAGGAACGCCGTGATGCCGCGCGGTCCGGCCTCAGCGTCGGTCTTGGCATAGACCACGAGCAGGTCGGCATCCGGACCGTTGGTGATCCACATCTTGTTGCCGTTCAGGAGATATCGGTCGCCGCGCTTTTCGGCCTTGAGCTTCATCGAAACAACATCCGAACCGGCCTCCGGCTCCGACATGGCGAGTGCCCCGACATGTTCGCCCGAGATAAGCTTGGGCAGATAGCGGCTCTTTTGCGCGTCATTGCCGTTGCGGTTGATCTGATTGACGCAGAGGTTGGAATGCGCCCCATAGCTCAAGCCGACCGAGGCCGAGGCGCGGCTGACCTCCTCCATGGCGACGCAATGGGCGAGATAACCGAGACCCGCACCGCCATAAGCGTCGTCCGCCGTGATGCCGAGCAGGCCCATATCTCCCATCTCCCGCCAGAGCAGTGCTGGAAAATTGTTACTGCGATCGGTCTCTGCCGCCAGCGGCGCAATGCGTCCACTCGCAAACCGCCTGACACTCTCGCGCAGCGCTTCGATCTCGTCGCCGAGTGCGAAATTCAAACCACCTGAATACATCCGGCCTCTCCCCTTAGCCGTCGATCGCGCCGCATCGTCACCGGCATCTGCTCACCTTCGAGGTCGCAGTGTTGATCCATGATACTGGAAGCATTGCTCCTCCGCTTCATCAGTCCATGTCAGAACGATAGCACCCGATCCGCAGAATTTCCCCACCAAAAATGCTGCCGCGGCGCATCAATCGAAAAGCGAATGCCCAGGTTCGCGATATTTTCATAAAGGAGCTGGGATCGGCGGTGTCGAGCCATCTGCCGCCGCGATCGTGCGGCAAACGCCCGGCGGCCCGCCGCTATTCACGCGGCACCGCACATACCTGATCAATTGATCTTCACGCCCTTCGAGCGCATGCGCGAAACGGTCTCACGCTCGGCCCGCTTGCACCGCATGGGCGGCAAACCGCGGTCCATCAGGTCCATGTCTTCCAACACCATGTCGCCCATCTTCTTGAAGGCACTGTCGAGTGCACCGGCACGATGGGCGGAGCGGATGAACCCTTTCAAACTGCGCACCGGATGGTCAAGCGGCAACGGCTCTTCGGGATATACGTCGCTTGCCGCAACGATATGGCCCGATGCGACGGCCGCCATCAGTGCATCGAAATCGACGACATCGGCGCGACTGAGCAGGATGAACGCCGAGCCAGGCCGCATGCTGGCAAAAGCCTCAGCATTAAGGAATTGCTTGTTCTCACTGGTCACCGCCGCAACGACAAAGACGAAATCGCTCTCTGTTAGCACCTCTCTTAGGCTCGCCGCTCCGACGCCGTGCTCCTCCAGGATGGAGCGCGGCAGCCAGGGATCGAAAACCCGGATCGTCGCCCGGAAACCGCAAAGCACCCGCCGGAGGGCCTTGCCGAGATCGCCGAAGCCGATGATGCCGATCTCGGAGCCTGCAATCAGCCGGGAACTTGCATTGCCCTCTCCGCCCCAAAGCTCTCTGCCTCTGCGAAAAGCCAAGTCCTGGTCGATGATGTCGCGCGCGAGCGAAAGTGCAAAACCCAGACCGATTTCCGCCACGGGTTCGGCAAAGACCTGTCCCGTTGTGACGACGTGAATGCCACGCTGGAAGAGGATTTCATAAGGCATATTGTTGATGAGATTGCTTTCGACATTCAGCACACAGCGAAGTTCAGGCATGCGCGCCACGGTCCCGGCCGACAACGGCGGCTGGCCGATGATGTAACGCGCCATTGCGAGAACGCCATCGCCGAGCCCGGCGATGTTTTCCGGATCGGCCTCGATGATCTGATATTTGGCGTGCAACAGTTTTCGCGCCTCATCGGTAAAGATCAGATCGAGCGTGCGTGGTTCCG
>NZ_JABEPH010000340.1:0-6606 GCF_013004495.1 Rhizobium sp. SEMIA 4085 | reverse complement strand
GAACATAAATGGGTGCCGGTCCTGTGCTTTTTTAGGATGATTTTTTGGTAATCGCAGCACTCTGAGACGGATCGTCACCGCCTGGCGACTCTCTCATAGAACTCTAGGACCGCCTTCTTGAATACCTTGTCTCCAACCGCCAACATATGGTCGCGGCCCGGAATGTCCAGCGCCTCGGCATGCGGCATCAAGCCCGCCAATTCCTCTGCCGAACCTGCAATATCGTCCTTTGTTCCAACGCCGATCAAAGTCGGCGCACCGATCCTGCCCATGTCGGCCCGCGCCACGAGATCGCGCGATCCCCGGATGCAGGAAGCGAGCGCCTGCCGGTCGCTCCTGGTCTGCTCGGCGAAGGCGCGGAACATGCGCCCGCGGGCATGCGTGACGTCGTCCAGCGAGGGCGCGAGCAGCGCGTCGGCAATCGGATCCCAATCGCCAACGCCATCCGTCATCCCGATGCCAAGGCCGCCTAGCACCAGCGAATGCACGCGATGCGGATGGGCAAGCGCCGTGAAAACCGAAATCCGCGCGCCCATCGAGTAGCCCATGACATTGGCTTGCGGAATGCCTAGGTGGTCGAGTAGCGCCACGGCATCTTCCGCCATGATCCACGGCCGGTAGGCTTCGGCATCGTGGGGTTTGTCGCTTGCCCCGTGGCCACGATTGTCCATCGCGATCACCCGATAGCCTGCATCGCCCAGCGTCTTCACCCAGCCGGGATGCACCCAGTTGACGTTGGCGGTCGAAGCAAAACCATGAATGGGCAGTGCCGGGGGACTGTTGGTGTCCCCTTCGTCGAAAAAGGCGAGTTTCAGGCCGCCGTGGGAGAAACGGGAAAATGCGGGCGTATTCAGATTCATAGTGCCGTCCTTTTTGGCCGGACCATATTTTATCGAGCAGCGGAGGTGAACCCTCGGCCGCGCCAAAAAACCATTTGCCGCGCGGCGCTTTGGCTCTACACATTTGAGGCGAAGGATTATAATGTCCGCGCACATTCCAAAGCATTCGGAGACAGACATGGCCGGCCACAACATTCCCCACTTCCAGAACGACGGCGGACACCGCGTGATTGAAGTCGGCGTGAAAGAGTTCATGTGCACCGGCGCATCCGTGCCCTTCGATCATCCGCACATCTTCATCGACATGGGCGACGACAACGAAAAGGTCTGCTCCTACTGTTCGACGCTTTATCGCTTCAACGGCGCGCTAAAGCCGAGCCAGACGAAGCCCGCCGGTTGCGTCTTCCACGTCAAGGCAGCGTAAATTCACTCAAGATCGGACATCAGATGCCGGTCGAGCACGCCGCCATCATCGGCGCCGGAACTGCGGGCCTGACCGCGGCTCTGGCCCTGGCTGAGCGCGGCATCAGTTCGGATATTTTCGAGCAGGCTGCCGCGCTTGCAGCGGTCGGCGCCGGCCTGCAAATCTCGCCGAATGCCTCGCGCATCCTCGCAAAACTCGGCGTCCTGCAGGACATCGAAAAAGTCTGGCTCGAGCCGCAGTTCATTCGCCTTTTCTCCGGGGATACGCTCCGCCCGCTTGCGGCCGTTCCCGCAGGCGACTTCGCTCGCATCCGCTGGGGCGCTCCCTACGGCGTCCTGCACCGCGCGACGCTGCAGGGGGCGCTGCTGATGGCAGTCGAAGCAAACCCTCGTTGCACGATCCATCTCGGCCATAGGATCGCCCCGGGCGCGCTTCCTCAAACCACCCGCCGGCCGGATGTAATCATCGGTGCCGACGGCGTCTGGTCGAAGCTGCGGCAGTCGATCAAGGGCAGTCCCTCGTCGCACTTTTCCGGCGACATAGCCTATCGCTTCACGATCGCCGGCAATTCCGCGCCGTCGTTCCTCGACCGCGTCAATGTCTCGGCATTCCTCGGGCCGTCGGCCCATCTCGTCTGCTATCCGCTGAAGGAGGCCGGCAGCCTCAATCTCGTCGCCATCACGGCCGGCAATGCTGCGCCGCAGGACTGGCGCAACGATCCGACGGAGCAGCAATTGAAGCAGCTCTCAATACGCTTTTCCGGATGGAGTGCCGATATCAAATCGCTGTTCGGTGAGGCCCGCATGACCTTCTGGCCGCTCTACGAGGCGACGGAGGGCAACTGGCAAAACGGAAGTGACACCGTCCTTATCGGCGACGCGGCTCACGCCATGACGCCTTTTGCGGCCCAAGGCGCGGCGATGGCAATCGAAGATGCCTACGAGCTCGCGGCGCTGCTTGCAGCCCATCCCGTAAAGGAAGCTCTGCTACGCTTCGAACAACAGCGCGCGCCGCGCGTCGCAAAAATTCGCAAGCGCGGCGCCTTCAACCGCTTCGCTTATCATGCCCGCGGTCCGGTGCGCATCGGCCGCGATATCGTTCTTTTGCTGAAGGCGCCGCAAAGCCTCGCGGCGGATCTCGACTGGGTCTACGGCTACCGTCCGACCGACTGATCAGACGGCATTGGCGGCTGCAAAACCACGTTCGATATCGGCCTTGATGTCTACAACGTCTTCAAGACCGATCTGAAGCCGGATGACAGGCCCTTCCTGCGGCGCCTTGCGGATACGGCGATCATTGAGATTGACGTGGACTGCAAGGCTCTCGAAGCCGCCCCAGGAATAACCCAGGCCGAAGACCTGGAGTGCGTCTAGGAAGGCATGCGCCTTGGCCTTGAATTTCTCCGGAGCTTCGGCTGCGAGCACGAAGGAGAAGATACCGCTCGCGCCCTTGAAATCACGCTTCCAGAGTTCATGCGACGGGAAGCTCGGCAGCGCCGGATGCAGGACGCTCGCGACCTCCTCCCTGCCCTCAAGCCATTTGGCGATCGTCAGCGCGCTTTCATAGTGCCGCTCAAGCCTTACACCCATGGTGCGCAGGCCGCGCAGGATTTGGTAGGCGTCGTCCGGAGCGCCGCAAATGCCGAGCGTGATATTGGCTTCCTTCAACTGCTCCCAATGCCTGGCATTGGCCGAAACCGTGCCCATCAGGATGTCGGAGTGGCCGGAGGGATACTTCGTCGCGGCATGAATCGAAATATCGACACCGAAGTCGAGCGGCCGGAAATAGACCGGCGTCGCCCATGTATTGTCCATTGCAACGACCGCACCATGCTTGTGGGCGATTGCGGCAATTGCCGGAATGTCCTGCATTTCGAACGTATTCGACCCTGGCGCCTCGGTGTGCACCAGCTTCGTGTTCGGCTTGAAAAGCTGCTCGATGCCGGCGCCGATCGCCGGGTCGTAATATTCGACGTCGACGCCGAGACGCGTCAGCATCGTGTCGCAGAAATGCCGCGTCGGCGTATAGACCGAATCGACGATGAGAACATGATCGCCGGACGAGAGAAATGCGAGCAACGGCACTGTAACGGCGGCAAGGCCCGTAGGAACCAAAATCGTTCCGGCAGACCCCTCAAGTGCATTAATCGCATCGCAGAGCGCATCCGTCGTCGGCGTCCCGCGGGTGCCGTAAGTATATTTCTGCGACCGCGTCTCCATCGTCCTGGCATTGGGGAAGAGCACCGTGGAGGCATGGACGACCGGTGGATTGACGAAACCGAAGTAGTCCGAAGGATCGTTGCCGATATGCGTCAGGCGCGTATTGATGCCCGCGTTCTGCAGTAGATTGTCTCTGTCGTTCATAATCTGGAATGGCCTTTGGCGGAATGATGCAAAGCTGCACTTCTGGCCCCGCCCCGCAAAACGGTCAACCCCGGGCTAAGACTACACAAATTCCCCAGTTCGTTACTTTATCAGATATATCAGTGGATTACGCGACAATTTTCCGCAAAGGGGTGCCCATTTCCTGCTCAAATGCCTATCAGGGCGGCGCATTTTACCAAAATGCCAATTTCTGCCGCAATTGTGAACCGCGACACTTGACCGTGGTGATATTTGCGACTGTGATAGAACCGCTCGCGCCGGGAGGGTGTCGAGAATTGGGGGGCGAATGGTTTGCTTCAGCCGTCCCCTCCACAAAAACATAAGACAACAGATAAAGGTTGGGAAAAATGAAGATTAAGCTCCTGTCCGCCGCCGTCGGCGCAGCAGTTTTCGCCCTTGGCGCCTCGTCTGCCGCGGCAGCCACTCTCGCAGACGTGAAGGCAAAGGGTTTCGTCCAGTGCGGCGTCAACAGCGGCCTCGTCGGCTTTGCTCAGCCTGACGCGTCCGGCAACTGGGCCGGCTTCGACGTCGATTTCTGCAAGGCGGTTGCTTCAGCCGTGTTCGGCGATCCGACCAAGGTCAAGTATACGCCTCTTTCCGCGAAGGACCGCTTCCCGGCCCTGCAGTCCGGCGAAGTCGACGTCTTGTCGCGTAACACGACCTGGACGATCAACCGCGATACTGCTCTCGGCTTCAACTTCCGCGCGGTCACTTATTACGACGGTCAAGGCTTCATGGTTCGCAAGGGCTTGAACGTTAAGTCGGCTCTCGAGCTTTCCGGCGCTGCCGTCTGCGTTCAGGCCGGCACGACCACCGAACTCAACCTCGCCGACTACTTCAAGGCCAACAACCTTCAGTATAACCCGGTCGTTTTCGAAAAGCTCGAGGAAGTCAACGCCGCATACGACTCCGGCCGTTGCGACGTTTATACGACCGACCAGTCCGGCCTTTATTCTCTGCGTCTGACGCTGAAGAACCCCGACGAGCACATGATCCTTCCGGAGATCATCTCCAAGGAACCGCTCGGCCCGGCCGTTCGCCAGGGTGACGACCAGTGGTTCGATGTCGTCTCTTGGACTGCCTTTGCTCTGGTCAATGCTGAAGACTTCGGCATTACCCAGGCCAATGTCGACGAGATGAAGAACTCGCCGAACCCGGATATCAAGCGCTTCCTCGGTTCCGAAACCGACACCAAGATCGGCACCGACCTCGGACTCACCAACGATTGGGCGTATAATGTGATTAAAGGCGTCGGCAATTACGGCGAAGTCTTCGAGCGCAACGTCGGTCAGGGCAGCCCGCTCAAGATCGAACGCGGCCTGAACGCTCTGTGGAGCAAGGGCGGCATCCAGTACGCGCCCCCGGTCCGCTGATCGCCGGCCTGGAATGAAATACCGGAAAGGCGGGAAACCGCCTTTCCCACGTCCAAGAAAAAAGCCCAAAACGGGCACATAGGGGAATTGGCTCGGCATGACGCAAGAGGCTCTGGGCACGACACCGTTGCCTAAAACCGGCTGGACCTTCCGGTCCGCAATGTATGATCCCAAATACCGGGGTATCTTTTATCAGGTTCTCACCGTCCTCGCGATCGCTGGAGTGGCCTGGTGGATTGTGGACAACACGATCGAGAACCTCGCACGCAGCAATACGGCCTCTGGTTTCGCCTTCCTCAGAGGACGCGCCGGCTTCGAGGTCGGTCAGTCGCTGATTTCCTACTCCAGCGACTCGACCTACGGACGCGCGCTCGTCGTCGGCTTCCTGAATACCCTCCTGGTCGCGGTTACCGGTATCATCACCGCGACGATCATCGGCTTCATCGTCGGCATCGGGCGCCTGTCGCACAACTGGCTGATTGCCAAGCTTTGCACGGTCTATGTCGAAGTGTTCCGCAACATCCCGCCGCTGCTTGTCATCTTCTTCTGGTATTCCGGCGTTCTTGCCATTCTGCCCGCGGTCAGAGAATCGTATCACTTGCCTTTGAACATGTTCCTGAACAATCGCGGTCTGGCCTTCCCGAAGCCGATCTTCGAAGCGGGGATGTGGGCGGTTCTGATCGCCTTTGTCGTCGGCATCATCGCCGCCATTATAACCGCGCGCTGGGCGCATAAGCGCCAGGCCGCGACAGGCCAGCCGTTCCACACGATCATGGTCTCGATCGCACTCATCGCCGGCCTTCCGATCCTTGCCTTCCTGGTGACCGGCCTGCCGATGTCCTTCGACCTTCCGGTCGCCGGCAAGTTCAACCTGACTGGAGGCTCGGTCGTCGGCCCGGAATTCATGTCGCTCTTCCTGGCACTTTCGTTCTATACGGCAGCCTTCATTGCCGAGATCGTCCGCGCCGGCATTCGCGGCGTAGCCAAAGGACAGTCGGAGGCGGCAGGCGCCCTTGGGCTCCATCCTTCCGCCATCCCCCGCCTTGTGGTGGTGCCCCAGGCCTTCCGCATCATCATTCCGCCGCTGACGAGCCAGTATCTGAACCTGACGAAGAACTCGTCGCTGGCCATTGCGATCGGCTTTGCGGACCTTGTCGCGGTCGGGGGAACGACCCTCAACCAGACCGGACAGTCCATCGAAATCGTGCTGATCTGGATCGTCGTCTATCTCAGCCTCAGTATCCTCACGTCGCTGTTCATGAACTGGTTCAACGCCAAGATGGCACTGGTGGAGAGATAAGATGTCCGTTGCCAACACCCCCTTTGTCAGAACGGCGATCCTCACGGCTGAACCGCCGCCGCCCGGCGAACGCGGCGCTGTCGCCTGGGTCAGGCGCAACCTGCTCGCAACGCCCAAGGACATCCGGCTGACGGTGCTTGCGATCGCCGCCCTCGCCTGGGTCGTGCCTCAGTTGATCGACTGGCTGTTCATCCAGGCCGTGTGGACGGGCAGCGACCGCCCCTTCGGTGCAACCGCCGTTCAAGGCGGCATTCAGCCCGATGGTTGGAGCGGCGCCTGCTGGGCC
>NZ_JABEPH010000339.1:0-6627 GCF_013004495.1 Rhizobium sp. SEMIA 4085 | reverse complement strand
CATCGTCGCTGGCCAATGGACCTGGGACAACGCGATCGCGACAGCTTCAGCGGTGGGCCAGAATGGCAAGGGCGGCCTGATCGTCCGAGACTTCAACTACCAGATCTGGCAGAATCTCGCCTCCATCTGGAACGGCTGGGGCGCTTCCCCCTGGAGCGACGACGGTAAGACCTGCACGATGACGGAAAAGCCGATGGTCGACGCGCTGACCTTCATCCACGAGGCGATCTTCAAGAAGAAGGCGATCCCAGGTCCCGGCGAAAACGTCGATTTCTTCGCCGGCAATGCGGCGATGACGATCACGCAGATCAGCCGCGCCTCGCTGCTGCCGAAGGACAAGCCCTTTTCCTGGGATCTGGTGCCATTGCCGAAGGGACCTGCCGGTGACTATGCGCTGATCGGCCAGGCCGGTATCGGCGTCATGCAGACCGGGAAAAACGCCAAGACGGCCGCCGAATTCGTCGCTTACATGACGAGCCCGGAAAACTCGGCCAAGCTCAGCCAGTTCTTCCCGTCGGCCCGCAAGTCGCTGCTCAATGCTGAAGTGCTGAAGACGACCAATCCGCTTCTGAGCCAGGAGCAGATCGACAAGGTCGTCATCTCCGGGATTGTAACGGGCAAGGTCATCCCCGGACACACCGGCTTTGCGCAGATCCAGCAGGCCGTTCGTTCCGGCCTCGATGCCGTCTGGCGTCCGGATGCGGATATCCCCGGCACGCTCCAGAAGATCTGCGGCCAGATCGGCCCACTCTTGAAGCGCTAAGGGAGCGTAAAATGGCTGTCGCGCAAGATCGCGCAATTGCGGAAGGCCGCTCCTCATCGCCGTTCTGGACGGTTGCGCGGCGCGACAGTCTCGCCGGTTTCCTCTTCATCGCACCGCAGCTGATCGGCATCGTCGTCTTCGTGCTGATCCCGCTTGGACTCGTCTTCTGGTATTCGCTGCACGAGTGGAACGTGCTTGCCAATACCTTCACCTATACGGGCGCACAGAACTACTGGATGCTGATCGAGGATACGAACCTCTTCGAAGTCCTGGGAGCGACCGCGATCTTTTCCGCCGGGCTCGTCGTTTTCAATCTCTCCCTGGCGCTCCTGCTTGCGGTTCTCCTCAACCAGAAGCTCGCAGGCATCGCCATCTTCCGCACGCTGTTCTTTTCGCCGGTCGTCGTCTCGTTGGTCGCCTGGACAATTGTCTGGGGGTTCCTGCTTCAGAAGAATGGCGGAATCAACGGCATACTGCAGGTCTTCGGTATCGAAGGACCGAACTGGCTTCGCGAGGAAACGACCGCGATGATCTCCGTCATCGTCGTGCAGGTTTTCAAGAATGTCGGCCTCAACATGATCCTGTTCCTGGCGGCGCTGCAGGGCGTGCCGAACGAGCTCTACGAGGCTGCGCGGATCGACGGCGCGCCGCGCTTCAAGCAGTTCCGCCGCATCACCCTGCCGCTGATCAGCCCGACCATGCTCTTGACCTCGATCATCACCATCGTCGGATCGCTGCAGGTTTTCGCGCAGATCGCGGTGCTGACCCAAGGCGGCCCAGGGCTTTCGACGACGGTGCTCGTCTATTACCTCTACCAGCAGGCCTTCCAGTTCCATTTCTTCGGCTATGGCTCGACGCTCTCGATCCTGCTCTTCGCGATCGTCGCCGTGCTGACCTTTGCCCAGTGGCAGATGCGCAAGAGGATCGTCTTCTATGAAAGCTGAGTTGTCTCCGCGCATGAAGGTTTTTCTCTACGGGTTGATGTGCGTGCTGCTCATCCCCTTTGTCTTTCCGACCTGGTGGATGGTGACGTCTTCGGTGAAACCGATCAGCGACATCTTTGCCTTTCCGCCGCAACTCGTTCCGGCAAGCTATGACTGGACGACCTACCGAAAGGTTTTCGAGCTGCAGCCTTTCGTGCAGCAATACTGGAACTCGGCCTATATTGCCGCTGTGGTGACGGTCGGCACGATGATCGTCTCCTCCATGGCTGGCTACGCCTTTGCGCGCATTAAATTTCCTTTCGCTAACACGATCTTCATGATCGTGCTGCTCGGGTTGCTTATCCCGTCTGAGGTGACGATCGTGCCGCTTTTCCAGATGTTCCTGAAAGCCGGCATGGTGAATACCCACTGGCCGCTGGTCCTTGTGCCGATCTTCGGGGCGCCGAGCGTCTTTGCCACGTTCGTAATGCGGCAGTTCTTCGTGACGCTGCCGGCTGAGCTGGAAGAGGCGGCACGCGTCGACGGCCTCGGGCGCTTCAAGATCTTTCGGAAAATCGCCCTGCCGCTGGCGAAACCGGCGCTCGCGTCAGTGGCGATCTTCACTTTCCTCCATTCGTGGAACCTGTTCCTCGAACCGATCGTGTTCCTGTCGAGCGCGGACAAATTCACCCTGCCGCAGGCGCTGACCCAATATACCGACGCCTATGGCGGACCGATGTGGAACATCCAGCTCGCCGCCGCCACGCTCACCGCGCTCCCCGTTCTCATCGTCTTCATCATCGCGCAGAAGCAATTCGTCGAAGGGCTCGCGCATACCGGCCTCAAGGGCTGAAGAACCGGAAACCTGATTGATGGCTGAAGTTACCCTTTCCCGTGTCCGCAAGAGTTATGGCGCCGTCGACATCATCCACGGTGTCGATCTCGGCATCAGCGATGGCGAATTCGTCGTGCTGGTCGGTCCGTCCGGCTGCGGCAAATCCACGCTTCTGCGCATGATCGCCGGACTGGAAGCGATCACCGGCGGAGATATCAAAATCGGCGGGCGTGTGGTCAACGACCTCGACCCGAAGGATCGCGACATCGCCATGGTCTTCCAGAACTATGCGCTTTATCCGCATATGACCGTCGCAACCAATATGGGCTTTTCGCTGGAACATCGCGGCACAGGCAAGGCCGAGATCGCGGAGCGGGTGAAGTGGGCGGCGGACATTCTCGGCCTGTCGCATCTGCTCGATCGCTATCCGCGCCAGCTTTCCGGCGGCCAGCGCCAGCGCGTCGCCATG
Organism: Rhizobium sp. SEMIA 4085; assembly: GCF_013004495.1. Classification (NCBI taxonomy): domain Bacteria; kingdom Pseudomonadati; phylum Pseudomonadota; class Alphaproteobacteria; order Hyphomicrobiales; family Rhizobiaceae; genus Rhizobium; species Rhizobium sp. SEMIA 4085. The sequence continues at coordinate 3,637 of NZ_JABEPH010000339.1, read as the reverse complement.
GGCCGGGCGATTGTCCGAAACCCCCAGGTCTTCTTGTTCGACGAACCGCTGTCGAACCTTGATGCGAAGCTCCGGGTCGTCATGCGCGGCGAGATCAAGAGCCTGCACCAGAAGCTCAAGACCACGACCATTTATGTCACCCATGACCAGGTGGAGGCCATGACCATGGCCGACAAGATCGTCTTGCTGAATGGCGGGCGGGTGGAGCAGATCGGAGCCCCGCTCGAACTTTACGACCGGCCCGCCAACCAGTTCGTGGCAGGTTTCATCGGCTCGCCGGCCATGAATTTTCTATCCGGCCCGATCACCTCGACGGGTTTCGCCGCACCCGGCATACTGCTGCCGCTTCCGCAAGCCGCCCACGAGTTCAGTGACCGCAAGGCGGTTTACGGCATCCGGCCCGAGCATTTTGTTCTCGACGATAACGGCGTGCCGGCGGAGATCGCGCTCGTCGAGCCGATGGGTTCGGAGACACAGGTAACGATGAAGCTCGGCGAAACGCAGGTTAAAGGCGTCTTTCGCGAGCGCATATCGCTCTCAACCTGCGCAACGATCCGCGTCCGGCCGGAACTCGCCAATATCCACCTCTTCGCAAGTGGCGGCCAGCGACTGAACTGAGGTTTTGTTCATGCCGACTTACCCGACGCCGTCGTAGGAGTGACGCAGTCCCAGATAACACCGTCTCGCTAGCGGCCAGGCGGTGACCACCGCTGGATGAGATCAAGGCTGATGAGACACATTGAGTTTTGTTCAACGCTGCGTCGAAAGGCAGACCGACACCAATATGAGCGATGAGAAGACCCTAAACGAAGATCTCGCGTCAATGCAGTGAAGTGCGGTTGTGCCGGACTTATACGGACCATACAATCTTTCCCAAAAGGTCCTTCATAGCAGCATTGTCAAGCATGGCATCCGCCGGTTCTGCTTCGTGGTCTTGTCTTAGAACGTCTTCAGCCGCTTGGAGAGCGGCAGCCTTCTGTGGACTGTCATCGGCGCAAAATGATGTGAGCCGGGCCAAATCGATTTCGCCAAATGCCGGGCTAATGAACCTTCGGCGCGCCGTGAGCGCAAGGGCTATTTCGAGGAGGGTGGCGCTGGTCACGGGCGGCTATCGATCTTTGCACCAGACGTCTGGTTAATGAACGCGTTGGCATAGCAGCGGCGTTCATCTCGCGTGAGGCAACATAGGACGCTGCCCGGCTTGGCGTCAATTTTAAGTTGGGAGGAGGACGAGGTAGAAGCGAGCTTTAACGTTGCAAGGAGATCGTGCATCCCAGGTTGGTGGGTCGTCACAGCGTTGGCGTGTGCCAGCGCCCTTGCATCAGTCGCCGTTGCCGACACGATTGAACCGATTACGGTAGCCGTTGCCAATTTTGACTTTAAGGACACGTCCGGCGAAGCGGGTCACCAGCTCGGTGACCACGATGCTCGGTTGACGGCGTTTGCCTCAACCCTACGCGACAGTCTCTCGAAACGTAGCAAGATCATCATCACTTCGTTGGCTTGCCAGAATGGGCGGTGCACGGCGCGCGAACCGGGATCGCGGAGCTTTCGAGAGAGGCGAAAACTGCTGGCGCGAATTACTTGCTCATAGGCGAGATTCACAAGATGAGCACCTTGGTGGGCTGGGCGAAGTATGTCCTGTTGGACATCCGCACCAACAAACCCACCTGCGACCGGTTTATAACGTATCGAGGCGATACAGGCGAAGCCTGGGACCGTGCTGCGAGATTTGTGGCAAATGACATTGAAAAGAATTGCATTCCGTGAGGCAGTTATTGCGACTACGGATCGGACCGTCGTTAGGATCTGAGGTGCCGGAGACTAGGCTTCACTGTGCCTCGATCACCACCTGCGTCTCGGTCCTCTCAGCGCGTGCGGCCTCTTCATGCCGACGGCCTCAGACATTGGTCCCGAACTATGCTTGAATGAACGCGAGATCCTTCATAGCAACATCCGTCTTGGGCTGCAGCGACGAAAACGAGTTATCGCGCTTCGTCGCCAAACAATCGAAGAGACCGGAGATGGATGAGATTGAACAGCCCGTTCGGGTCAACTCGTGTGCTTCTCGATCCCGTTAGCCTCCATCGGCGGTGGCCGCTGTTTCGCGAAGACTCCTCGTCAATTGCTCGCTGTCGCCCGACAGGAGTTGACCATAGACGTGGAGCAAGCCGGCAAGGACGATGACAATGACGACGGCCGCCACGCTCCAGCCACTTTTGCCACGGGTGGATCCATCGTCCTTCATTGCAAACCTCCTTTGACCGCTCTTCCGTCACGCCACCCCAATGCCTGGCAGTCAATGACGTTCCCGATCCGGGACCACGGTCTGAAGTACAGGAGGACTTTCGACTTGGTTTTTCATGAGGCCAAAGTCCGATCGATCTGGGACCGAAGTCCGACACAGGAGATCGGGCCGGATCGCTAGCGGAACAAACAAGCCATCCAGTGCTTCCTCATTCATCAAAAAGCGGAGCATGAAGATGACGTACGACCCTAGCAATCCGAACGATCCTAATCGCACAACGACCCCGAAGCCCGATCTAGACCTCCGCACGACACCGGTGGAGCACACCCGATCCAGCGCATGGGTGGGCTGGGCCGCCGCCATTGCAGCGATCGCCGTGATCGCGGTTGCCTACACCCTGTGGAGCGGTGCTCCGGATACCGATCCGCAGCCCACGGCATCCACGACGAATTCTGAGCCGACCCCTGGTCCGGCAAAGCCGATGGCGCCAGCTGATAACAGCAGCGCGACGCCGGCACCGGCGACCCCGCCGACCTCTCCCGCGCAGCAGTAAATAAGGAGGCGTTCAAAATGATGAGAAAAATTGTCCTTGCCAGTGCCTTCGTTGGCGCCCTGGCATCTTGCACAGCAACGGAGAAGGGAACGGCCATTGGGGCCGGCACCGGAGCAGTTATCGGCGGGGCCGTAAGCAATAGCTGGGAGGGTGCTGCGGTCGGAGCCGTTGCTGGCGGTGTCGCTGGCGCCCTGATTGGCCGCTCGACCGAACGTCGGGGCTACTGCGTGTATCGAGACCGCTATGGACGGACCTACGAGGCGCGCTGCTAGTAAGACGGCGGAATCGCATAGAGAATGGAGTTGGCTCCTTGGCAGGCGTGCGGCTCATTTATTGGGTTGTGGCCTTTTACCCAGGAACGGCGCGGGGTAAAGTGCCGCGCCCGCCCAACCCTGGTCCCGCGATGCCAGTGGCGCACCAGGGAGATACAAGCAGTGATCGGCCGGTGCGCTTAGAGCTACCGGCACAACGGCATCGACACCTGCCGCGAAGATCGAAACGTGTTACCGATAGTCAGGCTGGGAGTTCCGACAGCCTGAGCGCTGAGCGAAGAATTTTGGCGGAAACAAGTGTAACGGCTGCACGGCCTAGTCGAGTGGCTTAATCCCTTACACGGGTCTGTGCATACTCAGGGATTTTGAAACGCCGTCGATAGCCCCCTGGCGTCAAGCCGGTGACTCGCTTGAAGAGACGGCGGAAGAAAGCCGGTTCCTCGTAACCGACCTGCCAGCCTATCTCGTCGACCGATGACTCCGTCCGCTCCAACCGGCGTTTCGCATCCTCGGCCCTTAGGCGCTGCCCGTAGGCGATCGGGCTCACTCCGGGCGCGGCTGTGG
>NZ_JABEPH010000338.1:0-6684 GCF_013004495.1 Rhizobium sp. SEMIA 4085 | reverse complement strand
GCGCAGATCGTCGGCACTGATCTCTTCCTTGACGCGATAGGCACGTCCGTAGAAGCCGCGCTCGCGCCAGCCGGAGAGATTGAGAGCCGTCTCCCGCAGCGTCTTGGGAGGGATGGTGCCCGTATGAACCGAAACACCGCCGACACGCTTGCCCTGTTCGATGACCAGGACCTTCTTGCCGAGCTTCGCAGCCTGGATGGCGCCTCGGCGTCCTGCCGGACCGCTGCCCACAACAACAAGATCGTACTGAAACATGGCTCGGCCCCGGAATTGGAATTTGGAATCATATATTGCGATGCAAAATGTCGCTCATCCGCGGGTAGCTGGTCAATGTTACAGATTGACTTTCGGCTGATGTCAGGAATTGCCGAAAACGAAGGTCTCCAATTTCTCGAACGTGCGATCCATCGCGAAAGCGCGGCTGAACGGGAAGGGCAGGTGCCCGTAGAGAAGCGACAACTGGCCCTCGGCAGCCTCTTCGTCCTTGCCGGCGACGGCGGCCAGATAGAGAGCTGAGGCAAGCCCGGTGCGATCGGCACCGGCGCGGCAATGGATCAGCAGCGGTTTCGGCGCGTCGCGCATGATGGCGATGAGGTCCTTGGCCCTTTCCGAGCTCAGTTCCCTTCCGGCGGACATTTTGAAGTTGATATGGACGATGTTCAATGCTTTCGCCTGCTGAACCTCGTCGGCGTACCATTTGGAGCTGTCGGCTTTACCCCTGAGGTTGAGGATCGTCTTGATGCCATACTGTTTTTCAAGCTCTGTGATTGATTGGGCGGACGGCTGCGACGAACGGTAGACTTCGCCGGCAACGACCGTTGCGAAATTGTCCGTTGCCTGCAGATAAAGGAAATAACCGCCTGCGGTGAGCAGGAATAGGCAAAAAAGCCTTAGCGCCGCCTTCCCGTAGCGTGGCAAGAATTTTGTCGTCATCGAATGCCTCTGCCTCGGAACGCTACCTGCGAGGCAGCATGCGCTCTTTGCGATCCGAAGCTGACAGACACCTGAATGGTGGCGCTTTTAAGCGTCTGCCCTCGCTTGGCGGCAGGCCAGTCCTTGCCGATAATGATGCGGTCGTGGATATACAAGGACTTCTGCTGGGATTGACTGCTGTTCGGCCAATCTTTTTGACCTTGTCAAGGATGGCCGCGACAACGTGCGCCCGGCTGTTCGCACGCGAGGCGAAGAAGGTTAGGTCACGCGCTGCCGCGCTCTTCAGACTTCAATCAGTTCCCTCGCACCAAAAAGGGTGCAGGACGATGGAACCTGCAACCGCCGCAGCATCGCCGATGTGAAAGGAAGACGCGCTTCGACCGCGGCGCGGAAGATCGTACCAAAAGCAGATCGGCGCTGCGCCACTATTCTTTCGAGATGCAGGGGTCTGCGATACGATCCGTAAGGCGGCGCAAAACCATACCGCCGTGGTGCAAGGTATTTGCGTCGACGAAGTCGCCATCGGCGGTGAAGCCGGTGTCGTCCCAATATTCGATATGTGTGCCGGTCACTGCGTAACGCCCCTCATAGGCGCGTTCGCGTTTACCGCGTGCCTCTACATAACGCCCGCTCGGCAGGAGTTCGTGGCGGACATGGCCGTCGTCGGTCACCCACATGCCGGTATAGGAATGGCTAGCCTGCAATTTGGATTCCCCGGCTTGTACCGATTCACTCAAGAGTGTTGCGCTCAACACGATTGCAAATGCATGCCGCATGATCGGGCTCCTAAACATTTATTGTATATCTTGGCTGCCAGAGCCGAATTAGGTTTCTGCATGGGTCTGAGGTCCGGCTGTCTTGGCGCCTGCCGACGCGTGACGCCGACCCACAGGCGAACGCATGACTGCCGGCTATTGCGCACGCGGCTCGTTGTTCTCGACAACCTGCTGATAGGCGACGAGATCCAAAAAGGCCTCGGCCTCGACGACAGAGCCGTCCTTCATCCGAAATATCCAAACGAACTGGTTGCGATAAGGTGTTCCCGAGGTTGTCGTGGCCGTGCCGTCGAAGCGGATGAAGACCATGTCTCCATCGGCCATGATGTCATGCACCTCCGGCAACACAGGGGTCGTGAGACGGCTGACCAGGGGGGCAGAGGCCCGCTCGACGAAATCCCGGAGACTGCGGTAGGTGCCGGCTACGGGGCCGGAGCCATGGATTGTCCAGACGACGTCGGGCGCGAGAAGCTCTGCAAAGACGTTACCGCCTGCACGCCATTTCTCAAACGCCCTGCGCACGATGGCCTTGTTCTGCGTCTCGATACTGGTCTCCTGGATCCCGACACGGGCGTCCGGCGCGCTGGTCTCGGCGTGCGCCGGTCCGATGGTGGCCACGAATGCTGACGCGACCAGCAGTTTGCAGCCTGCGGCGGTGAGGCGATCGGTCAATGAGGAAAAGGTCATGGTATCATTCCATTCTTGGGTTGCTGAAGGGCGAGGAAGGCCGCTGTTTGGGCAACCGCCTTCACGCATGTTGGTATTCTTCGTCTGAGTTCAGATGCGGCGAGCCACGGAAGCACCGCCGAAGATGAGTTGCTGAACCAATGGGCGATCTACGAAACGGGCAGGGAATATCGGATCCGGGTCGCTTACCCGGTTCAGGCGATCGAGGTGCTCTGGCGACAGCGCCACGTCCAGAGCGCCCAGATTTTCCTCCGCCTGGGCGATGGTGCGGGCGCCCATGATGGGAGACACGACCGTGGGATTGGCCAGGGTCCATGCAAGCGCTACCCGAGACGGTGTCGAGCCCATTTCCTGAGCAACGGTGCGAACCTCGTGCGCGATCTCGATTGAGCGCTCGTTGAGATGCCCCGACGAGGCGATGACGCCCTTGCGGCTGGGAGAGACGGCTGCTTCCCGTGATTCCTGAACGTCGTTACGGGAGTATTTACCGGCCAGCACGCCGCCGCCCAGCGGCGACCACGGAAGCACGCCGAGTCCCAAAGCTGCGGCCATCGGCATGAGCTCATGCTCGACGGTTCGTTCCACGAGACTGTATTCGATCTGGAGCGCGACGAAGGGGGACCATCCGCGCATGTCGGCGAGCGTCTGCATTTCGGCGATCCGCCATGCCGGCGTATTGCAGATGCCGACATAGAGAATCTTTCCCGACCGAACGAGATCGTCGAGGGCGCGCATCACCTCGTCTGGCTGGGTCGTCATGTCCCATCCGTGCAGATAGAAGAGATCGATGCGATCAGTGCCAAGCTGCCTGAGGCTCTGCTCGACCGATCGCATCATGTTGAGGCGATGATTGCCGCCCGAATTGGGGTTGCCAGGCTCGCGGGCCATCGTGAACTTCGTCGCGATGACGAGCCGCTCACGCTTGTCGCCGACGAATTCCCCGAGAAAGCGTTCGGCGGCGCCGTTGGTGTAGTTCACCGAGGTATCGATGAAATTGCCGCCCCGATCGACATAGAGATCGAAGATGGGCGGGCTTCGACACCGTCGGCGCCCCAACCCCAATCCGACCCGAAAGTCATGGTGCCCAGGCTTATGGGCGAAACACGCAATCCTGAGCGTCCTAGCAGCTTGTAGTTCTCGAGCATCATCTTGGTTAGCCATCTCCGATTGACCGAGCCAAAAGTAGCAGTTCTAGAGGGGCAGACAACTTGCCCAATCGTGACCACGCTGGTAAGTTGGGCTAACCAATGGCTATGGACCTGAATGGCATCTCTGTTTTTCTCGCCGTCGCAGAGGCACGAAGCTTCCGCGCGGCCGCCGAGCACTTAGGTGTCACGCGGCCGGCTGTGAGCCAGACGATCCGTCGCCTCGAGGATCGGCTTGGCGTCGCGCTCGTTCAGCGAACAACCCGAAGCGTCAGCCTGACAGAGGCTGGCGAACAGCTTTACCAGCGCGTGGCGCCAGCCATTGCGGAGGTCGCCCTGGCCCTGAACGCCACCGCGGATCGAGACATCGCTCCGAGCGGCCTTTTGCGGCTGGCAGTGTCCTCGATCGCAGAACGGTTCATCTCAGGACCGCTGCTGTCGAGCTTTGCGGACGCCTATCCTGCCGTTCAGATCGATCTGACCGTCACGGACGAAGAATTCGACATTGTGGCGAAGGGATATGACGCGGGGGTGCGGCTTGGCGAAGTGATAGACCAGGATATGATCGCTATCCCGGTGTCCGGCGAGCAACGTCAAAGCGCGGTTGCCGCGCCTTCCTATATCGAGCGCTTCGGGAAGCCGTCCCACCCCTCGGAACTGGCCCAGCATCGCTGTATTGGCTGGCGTCCCGCACCGCGCACCGCGCCTTACCGCTGGGAGTTTGCCGAAAATGGACGTGAGTTCGACGTGGCGGTCAATCCTCAGATCACCACCAATGATATGTGGCTAATGATCCGCACGGCCTGCGCGGGGGGAGGCATAACGTTTGGCATGGAGGAGACATTCAGACCGTTCGTCTCATCCGGCAAACTGGTGCCTCTCCTCCAAGAGTATTGCCCGCCGTTCGCGGGTTTTTTCCTCTATTTTCCCAATCGGCGGAATCTCGCCCCGAAGCTACGCGCCTTGGTTGAGCATGTAAGGCGGTGGCGACAGCGCCGAGGGTCTGCGGGTTCGAGTGAACCTTAGCGATCGGATGTCGCGTCGATGCCAGGAGCGAGCGGAAGCCATGCTGTGGTGCTTCGGGCAAGGCTGAAGGACCCCGGCTCGGGCTCGCCCAAGTCGGCCGAGATCGTTGCGCGGCCTGTCGTCAGGCTTGCAGGCGATCGCGCGGGACTGATAACCGAATGACGAGGCCTTCCGGCTTCCAGTCTCGCTGGATTTCGCCGCCGAGCTGGCTACGGACTGTGGCGCGGCCGAGAGTCGTGCCGAAGCCGTCCCCGTCAGCGGCCTGCATTACGGGCGGGCCGTCTCGCTCGGTCCAGGTGAGGACGAAGGTGTCGCCTTCCTCTTCGCAGGCGATTTCGACGCAACCCTTGTCGGTCGACAGCGCCCCATATTTCGCGGCATTGGTCGCAAACTCGTGCAGCAGGAGCGCGAAGCTCGTCAGAGACCCCCCGGAGATCGTCGCGTCGGGGCCACTTACCACCGCATGCGGTGCGGTTGCGTCCGCGCCGCGATCATATGGCGCAAGGATCGTTCGCAACAGGGTATGGAGCGTGGTCGCCTGCTCGATGCGGTCCGACGCCTGGGACGTCTGCGCCACCGTCAAGGCGTGAGCCTGGGCGAGTGCTCCCAACCTTTGAGACACTGCTGTGGCGAGCTCGCGCGGTGTCGTCGCCCTTTTCGCGCTCAGCGACACGACGCTGCTCGCCAGCGCAAAAAGGTTCTTGACGCGGTGATCCATCTCTCGGAGGAGAAGGTGCTGCTGCTCTTCGGCGCGCCTGCGATCGGTGATGTCACGCGCGATCTTGGATGCGCCGATCACTTGGCCTGCGCGATTTCGGATTGGCGACACCGACAAGGATATCTCGACAAGGCTCCCGTCCTTGCGCCGGCGGATGGTCTCGTAGTGGTCGATCTTTTCGCCCCGTCGAAGCCGGGCGAGGATATTGGGCTCCTCATCGGCTCGATCCAGCGGGATGAGCATGGTGACCGAGCGGCCGATGGCTTCTTCGGCGGTATAGCCGAAAAGCCGCTCGGCGCCGCGGTTCCAGTCGGTGATTGTGCCGTTGAGATCCTTTGCCAGGATGGCGTCGTCGGATGATTCCACTATAGCTGCGACCCGCTGCGCGGCTTCGTCGGCGACAGCAGCGTCCGATTGATCGACGAGCATGTTGACCGCACCGATCAGCGTGCCCTCGGCGTCGAAGATCGGTGTAGGAAAGGCCCGGAACAGGACCCGGCGGCCGTCCGGTCGCTCGGCAAATGCTTCGAGCCCTCGCACCGGGCGCTTTTCGCGCAGCGCCATGGCCATAGGGCATTCGTCATGTGGCAGAGGCGTGCCGTCCGGCCAATATAGCTTCCAGGAGCCGCAGAATTCGCTCTTCCCGAGCTCCGGCCTCACTCCCCACAGCTCGGCGGCCGCCTCGTTGTAAAAGGTTATGAGCCCTGACGCATCGGTCGTATAGACGGCTTCCGGTAGAGCCTGAAGGATGTGCTCGATCGCCATGTTCGCGGGGATCGCGACGACAGCTGAGTGCGGTTCCGCCTCGTGACGGGACCTAGTGAAGGGCGTCTCACTCTGGCTCAGGGGCTTGTTCATGCGATACTCCTTGCAGACTTCGTGACCATCACATTGCTTTGGGCTCTTCCCCGGATGTCCGCACGATCTGGCCGCTGGTGCGGCTGAAGGTAAAGGCTCGTAGGCGAAGGCCCAACCTACCGAATGCAGCGGCGGATAGGGCCCGTCGTCACAACAGCAGTGTGGATTTGACGATACTAGCGGAAATCCCGCGTCTTCACTAATCGTGTCCGGATGCAGGTGGGAATTTATCCCGAGCCCGATACTATGCCGAGCCCATTCCCTAAAGCCCGAGCTTTCCGGTAGTCCAGCATTGAAAGCTCGGCATAATTTGAACGCGTTGGAAGACCGGGTTCGGCCCGTTGCGGCCATTGGTAGTCGCAAAGCTCGGTCGTGAAACCCCGACTTTCGCGACTGAGTTATGCGACAGGAATTCTTGTGAAAATTTAGCCCCGGCGATTTTGTCGCAAGACTTGGGATTTCTGCGACACGGCATTGCCCAATGTGGAGACGACGCCGACAATCAGTGCGACGATGCCGCTGGCCTCGCGCAGTGTGGGCC
>NZ_JABEPH010000337.1:0-6693 GCF_013004495.1 Rhizobium sp. SEMIA 4085 | reverse complement strand
TGTTTGCAGTGGAATTTCGGGCGAGTGAGGGTTGCAGGGGTTTGGGCCTCATGCTTACTTGTTCCGTAATTGTTCTGTCTGCGGGGAGTGGCGATGAGCAGGGCGTTTCTGCGCTGGAGGACGTTTGTTCTTTCAATGGTTTTGGCCGGCTTTGCGGTTGCCCAGGAAGGAGAAGGGGGAACGCGCTTCATCCTTGCTGCAAGTTGGCAGCCGGCATTCTGCCAGACAAACCAAAGGAAGCCGGAATGCAGCAGCCAGACCAAGGAGCGCTTCGACGCGACGAATTTCTCGCTGCACGGCCTGTGGCCGCTGCGGCAGAACTATTGTGGCGTATCGAAGGACTTGCAGGCAGTCGACAAAGACGGCGATTGGCAAAAGCTGCCCAAGGTCAAGCTGACGGCTGAGAATGCGTCAGCCCTTGCAAAGGCCATGCCCGGAACGCAATCGGGCCTCGAACGTCATGAATGGACGAAGCACGGCACCTGCACGAAGATGAGCGCGGATGATTATTTCGGCGTGGCGATCCGCCTGATGGATGACCTCAATGGCTCGGCGGTGCGCGATCTCTTTGCCGCGAATGTCGGCAGGACCGTCAAGGCGGATCAGGTCAAGACGGCTTTCGACAAGAGCTTCGGGGCGGGCGCTGGCGAGCGTGTGAAGATGAGCTGCCGGCGCGCGGGCAGCGTCCGCGTGATCAGCGAGCTGACGATCGGGCTGTCGGAGGATGCGGGCTCGGCCGCCGGCGCCGGAGCGGGACTTGCAAAACTCATGCAAGACGCCGGCCGCACCTCCTTCGGCTGCGACGAAGGTGTTGTCGACGCGGCGGGGTTCTGAGAGTTCATCGCAAGGTTCGAAACTGGAGCGCGGCTCGAAGCGGGGTGGGAGAACGATGCGGCTGGATGACTACGGACGCGTGGGGACGCTACCAGAGATACTCGGATGGGATACACGGCAAAATACGTCACGAGCTGGTGTTCCAGGCGTGGCCGGCCCCACGTCTGCCGGCGGAACGGTTCTGGATGTGGGCTGCGGCGATGGCGAGATACTCGCGCGTCTATCCGAAGCCAGCGGCGGGCTGCGTAGCGTCCTGACGAACAAAACGCACTTTCTGGCGGTTTCCGGCAAGCGCTGCGTGGAGACTACGCGACAGCAAGGGAACTGATCGAAACCGGCGCGGCAGCCAGCATGGGCAACCTTGAATCAGAACGCTGGGTGACGATCCTTTGGCGGTTGTTCAGCAAATGGAGGCCTGTGGCCTTGCCGACTGCCAATGGCGAGGAGTCCCGCGCATTTTTTCGGTCATCTTGATGAGCAGAGCTTTGACGGCGCTTGCAGCCGAGCTCATCGCGCTTGAGCGCGCTGCTTCGTTTCGACCCATACCGTGCGATGGCCCCCGACTATTTCATGCAACTGGGCGGAAAGCATGACGAGATCGGGCAAATCCCTCCGTTCCGCCGCTTTTCGCGGGCAACCAAATCGATTGCCGTAGAGAAAGCCGGTTTCGGCGTTGCCCGAAAGCCGGCTTTCGCCTAAATAGCGGCCACGGTTTTCAAGTTTCCGCCCGGAGCAGCGTATAATGGCACGTCAGTTCATCTATCATATGGCCGGCCTCAACAAGGCCTATGGCAACAAGAAGGTGCTGGAGAACATCCACCTCTCCTTCTACCCGGATGCCAAGATCGGTATCCTCGGCCCGAATGGCGCCGGTAAGTCCACCGTCCTGCGCATCATGGCTGGCCTCGACAAGGAATATACCGGCGAAGCCTGGCTCGCCGAGGGCGCAACGCTCGGCTACCTGGCGCAGGAGCCGCAGCTCGATGCGTCCAAGACGGTGCTCGAAAACGTCATGGAAGGTGTGGCCTCCAAGAAGGCGATCCTCGACCGCTACAACGAGCTGATGATGAACTATTCCGACGAGACGGCGGAAGAGGGTGCGAAGCTCCAGGACATCATTGACAGCCAGAACCTCTGGGACTTGGAAAACCAGGTCGAGATGGCAATGGACGCGCTGCGCTGCCCGCCGGGCGAGGCTTCGGTCGACAATCTTTCGGGCGGCGAAAAGCGCCGCGTGGCGCTCTGCCGCCTGCTGCTTGCCCAGCCGGATCTGCTGCTCCTCGATGAACCGACGAACCACCTCGACGCCGAGACGATCGCCTGGCTCGAAAAGCACCTGCGCGAGTATCCGGGTTCCGTGCTAATGATCACCCACGACCGCTATTTCCTGGACAATGTCACCGGCTGGATCCTCGAACTCGACCGCGGCCGCGGCATTCCCTATGAGGGCAATTATTCGGCTTATCTGCAAGCGAAAGCGAAGCGCATGCAGCAGGAGGGCCGTGAAGAAGCCTCCCGCCAGAAGGCTCTGTCTCGTGAGCAGGAATGGATCGCCTCCAGCCCGAAAGCGCGTCAGGCAAAGTCGAAGGCGCGTATCCGCGCTTATGACGAACTGGTGGCGGCAGCCGCCGACCGCCGTCCCGGCGACTCCCAGATCGTCATCCCGGTTGGTGAGCGTCTCGGCCAGGTCGTCATCGAGGCCGAGAACCTCACCAAGGGATACGGCGATACCGTCCTGATCGAGAACCTGAGCTTCAAGCTGCCGCCGGGCGGCATCGTCGGCGTCATCGGCCCGAACGGTGCCGGCAAGACGACGCTCTTTCGCATGATCACCGGCCAGGAAAAGCCCGACAGCGGCGAAATCCGCATTGGCGATACCGTCGATCTCGGCTATGTCGACCAGAGTCGTGATGCGCTCAACGGCAACAAGACCGTTTGGGAAGAGATCTCCGCCGGCAACGACATCATCAAGCTCGGCAAGCACGAAGTGAATTCGCGCGCCTATTGCGGCGCCTTCAACTTCAAGGGCGGCGACCAGCAGCAGAAGGTCGGCACGCTTTCCGGCGGCCAGCGCAACCGCGTCCATCTTGCCAAGATGCTGAAGGCCGGCGGCAACGTCATGCTCCTCGACGAACCGACCAACGATCTCGATACGGAAACGCTGGCCGCGCTCGAGGACGCGCTCGAAAACTTCGCTGGCTGCGCCGTTATCATCAGCCACGACCGCATGTTCCTCGATCGGCTTGCAACGCATATCCTCGCCTTCGAAGGCGATAGCCATGTCGAATGGTTCGAAGGCAACTTCGAAGATTACGAGCAGGACAAGATGCGCCGCCTCGGCGTGGATTCGGTCAATCCGAAGCGGGTGACCTACAAGCGCCTGACGCGCTGATAGCCAGAGCCGTCTCTTGGATCAGAAGCCCCGGCAAGCGCCGGGGTTTTTGTATTCTTGCCGGTCGCTTTCAGAGCAGTGAATTTCGTGAACAGAGCGGATTCCTGCTTGCCAGGCCTTCTCAATTCACATAAAGATATCTTTATATGTTGATTGGGTTGGGATATGGCTGAAGCTATTAGGCTTGGATTGGATGCGCTGGTGGACGTCTTGAAGGCGGCCGGTGAGCCGACGCGCCTGCGGCTTCTCGCGCTCCTTGCCGCCGGCGATTTGACGGTGACCGATCTTACGGAAATTCTCGGACAGTCGCAGCCTCGCATTTCGCGGCATCTGAAGCTGCTCGGTGAGGCCGACCTCATCGATCGTTATCAGGAGGGTGCCTGGGCCTATTTCCGGCTGAGGCAGGACGGCAAGGCGGCGGCGCTGGTGCGCGTGCTGCTAACACACGCGTCCCAGAACGACCCTGTGATCCTGCGCGATGGCGAGCGGCTTTTAGCCGTGAAGCGTCAGCGGGCAGAGCGGGCGCAGGCCTATTTCAGCCGCAACGCCGCCGAATGGGACGAGCTTCGGCGCCTCCATGCCGCCGACGAAGAGGTGGATGCCGCGGTCATCAAGCTGCTCGGTAATCAGCCGGTCAATTCGCTGCTCGATCTCGGCACGGGGACCGGCCGCATGCTGGAGCTGCTTTCCAGGCTCTATCGCAGGGCGATCGGCGTCGATGCCAGCCGTGACATGCTGAGCGTCGCCCGCGCCAATCTCGACAGGGCGGGCATCACCAAGGCTTCGGTGCGGCATGCCGACATCCTGAACCTGCCGTTCGAGGGACAGGACTTCGATCTCGTCACCATTCATCAGGTTTTGCACTTTTTCGATCAGCCCGAAATCGCGATCACCGAGGCGGCGCGGATGCTGGCACCCGGTGGACGTCTCATGGTCATCGACCTTGCGCCGCATGGGCTCGAATATCTTCGCGACGAGCACGCGCATGTCCGCCTTGGTTTCTCGCATCAGTCAATGACCGACTGGCTGCGCAAGGCGGGGCTCGATGTGGAGCAGACCGTCGATCTTCATCCGGGTCAGCCGGGCGAGAAGGGGCTTACGGTCACGATCTGGCTTGCGCGCGATCCGAGGCGCCTCATTTCATCCGAAGGCGCCGAAACAGTATTGGCCGGGGAGGTATGATATGGCATTGAACACCGGAGACCGCCGCGATATCGGCATTTCCTTCGAATTTTTCCCGCCGAAGTCGGAGGAGATGGAAGGTCAGCTCTGGAAGACCGTTGCCGAGCTGCAGGACTGGGATCCGGATTTCGTCTCGGTGACCTATGGCGCTGGCGGTACCACGAAGGCACCGACGCTGACGGCCGTGACGCGGTTCCTCAACGAAACGCCGCTTGCGACGGCGTCGCATCTCACCTGCGTGGGCGCCACGAAGGAAGAAACGCATCAGGTGATCGACCATTTCCGCAAGGCCGGCGTGAAGCACTTCGTGGCGTTGCGCGGCGATGCGCCGGGCGGGGCAGGGGTGCCCTACCAGCCTCATCCGGGCGGCTACGCAAATGCGGCCGAACTCGTGGCCGGCCTTCGCGAGATCGGCGATTTCGAGATTTCGGTGTCCGCCTATCCGGAAAAACATCCGGAGAGCCGGGACGTGGCGGCCGATATCGACATGCTGAAGCGAAAGGCCGACAGCGGCGCGGACCGCGCGTTGACGCAATTCTTCTTCGACAACGACAATTTCGAGCGCTACCTGGAGAAGGTGCGGGCCGCAGGCGTCAAAATCCCGATCGTTCCCGGCATCATGCCGATCCAGAACCTGACGCAGCTGAAGCGATTTGCCAGCGCATGCGGCACAGTGATACCGGCCTTTCTCGACGAGCGCTTTGCCGGTCTCGACGACAAGGTGGAGGAGCGGGCGAAGGTTTCCGTCGATGTCGCCGTCGAGCAGATCGAGGATCTCGTCCGCCGCGGGCTGGACGAGTTTCATCTCTATACGATGAACCGCTCGCCGTTGGTTTCAGCCGTGCTCACCAATCTCGGCCTCAGGCGCGAGGGCGCAAAGAGGGCAGCGGGCGCCGCTGCCTGAGGGCGGCGGTAGTCGGCATCGAATAAAAAAGCGCATGTCTGGCGGTGACATGCGCTTTTTAATTGGCTGAACTGTTAGCTTGTCAGGAGCTAGGTATTCCAGTCATAGGGTTCGCCGACCGCTCAAATGAAGAGCATGGACAAGACGAACGCGAACGCTGCACTGACCAACAGGACATTCAAGGATCGTGTAATACCCATGTCTGCCTCCTCGCGTTAACCTGCATATAATATGTCTGAATTGTGTCGCGTGGAAAGCGGATTCTATGCTGCAGCGCAACGGCGGACTGCGGATGAGCCACGTTGTGGTCGGCTAAGCAATTGGAATTAATTGCCAAATCACGATGGAATTTTATTCACACATTTTAACTGCGCGTTAAATTGGGCGATTGGACCGTTAACGGCGATGGCTACATAAAGGCATGAACGGAAGATGCTGATATGATGCGGGAAATCGAAATCGCGCCCCGGCATTTTCCGGGACGCGATCGAATGGGGCGGCCTTCACGAAAATGGATTGATCAGAGCGCGCTCAGCAGGCCGGGCGTGGCCCAGCCATCAGCGGGCATTCCGAGACGCTGCTGCTCCTTCTGGATCGCGACACGGGTGCCGGAACCCAAAATGCCGTCGATCTGACCGACATCGTGGCCCTTCGACTGCAGTTTGGTCTGCAACTGCTTCATCTGGTCATTCGCAAGGCCCTGTTCCGGCGTCCCCTTGAGATAGGGCTGCGCACCGCCAAAGCGGGTGGCGAAATAGGCGGCCGAGGTCGTGTAGATGAACGACTTGTTCCACTCGAGATAGATCTTGAAGTTCGGGTAGGCGATGAAGGCCGGTCCGTGACGGCCCTGCGGGAGAACGAGGTCACCCTCCAGATTGCCGAAGCTGGTGTTGCCGTCACGCGGTTGAACACCGAGTGCAAACCATTCGCCCGCCGTCATGGTGCCGCCGAGGCCCGATTTTTCCCAGGGAAGGTTGTCGGGCAGGGTGACTTCCTGCAGCCAGGGCTGGCCGCGTTCAAAGCCGAGATGCTGGATGAACTTCGCAGCCGTCAGGATGGCGTCCGGGCTGCTCTCCTTCAGCCTGACATGGCCATCGCCGTCGCCGTCCATGCCGTAGGCGACGATGTCGCGCGGAAGCATCTGTACCTGGCCGATCTCACCCGCCCATGCGCCGGTATTGGTCGCCGGGTCAAGGTCGCCGTGCTGAACCATTTCGATGAGCGCGATCAATTGCGGGCGGAAGAGTTCGGGACGGCGGCAGTCATGCGCCAGCGTGACGAGCGCGTTGCGCGTATTGAAATCGCCCTGAACCGCGCCGAAGTCCGTTTCCATAGCCCAGAAGGCGGTGATGACGCCCGGGGCGACGCCATAGTCCTGCTC
>NZ_JABEPH010000031.1:0-27017 GCF_013004495.1 Rhizobium sp. SEMIA 4085 | reverse complement strand
CATGCGCCCGCCCGCCCGCGCACGCCGCCCGCCCCCCCGCAGGCGCGCTCTTAACACCCCCCGGGCCCCCAAAGGGTCGGGCCCACGACCCGGGGACAAGCGCAGTGCCCCCCGCGAAAAGGGCGCGAGCCGCGCTCGCGTCTGGGTCACCATCTCGAAGACATGATCGTTATGCGCGCCGCGATAAAGCCGGGTGTGGAATTCGGTGTTGTGAGCCGAATATTCCTCTGCCGCGCCGGTATGCACCAGCCTCATCGATCCTCGATGCATCAACTCAAGCGCGCGCCGCTCATCGACCGTCATACGGTCGGCCGAAAGCCTGGCGCAGATCGCTTCGAGTTCCGCCATCGCCTCGAACATCGAATGTAGATAAGCCTCGGTGACATTGGTAACGATGGCACTGCGATTTGGCTCGCGCACGCTCAATCCCATGGCACCCAGCTCACGCAAAGCCTCTCGGACCGGCGTGCGCGAAACGTCGAAACGAACTGCGAGCGAGACCTCGTCCAACTTCGCGCCCGGAAGGATTGCGCCTGTGACGATCATGTCGGACATCGCTCGCACCATCTGTTCGACGGTGGTTCCGGTGCGGATGACTTCTCTGGGTCTGGCCTGCTTCATGGTGCGAATCTACCTACTTTTACCCTCTGCATACAGATGCCGTTCGGGACTCGATAAGTCAAATTGTACTGCGCAAGCTATTGTTAACGTCTATTTTTTCGATGGCCTGAGGCGCCACATCCAACTCGACGCGATATCAACGGGCGCACTCTAAATGAACAAGAAAACTTACTGACTATTTTTTATGCGTATATGCGATCAATCTGTATGCACTTTACGCAGCGAGAGTTTTAAGACAGCTAATAATCTATAAAAACCAGTAAATTACCTTCTGGCACGCGTGTTGCATGCACTTTGCTGTACTCGTTCGCAACTGGCCCAGCGCCGCAAGGAGCATCTCGATGACCAAACTCCTTTCCATGAACCGCCGCAATTTCCTCCAGGCCTCCGCTGCCGGTGTGCTCGCCGGTTCCATGCCGGGCGTGATGAGCTCCCCCGCCGCAGCCCAAATTGCACTTACCGTCGGCTTCATCTATGTCGGCCCCAAGGACGACTACGGCTACAACCAGGCCCATGCGGAGGGTGCGGCCGTCATCAAGGCTATGCCGGGCGTGACGCTGGTCGAAGAAGAGAATGTTCCGGAGACTGTCGACGTCCAGAAGACGATGGAGTCCATGATAAATCTGGACGGCGCGACCCTGCTCTTTCCGACCTCCTTCGGCTACTTCGATCCCCACATGCTGGCCATGGCGGCTAAATATCCCGACATCCAATTCCGCCACTGCGGAGGGCTTTGGCAGGAAGGCAAGAACCCCGCCAATACCGGCTCCTATTTCGGCTATATCTTCCAGGGCCAGTATCTAAACGGCATCGCCGCCGGCCATGCGACAAAAAGCAAGAAGATCGGCTTCATCGCCGCAAAGCCGATCCCGCAGGTTCTGCAGAATATCAACGCGTTCCTGCTAGGGGCGCGCACAGTCGATCCGACCATCACCTGCCAGGTGATCTTCACCGGCGAATGGTCGCTCGCCGTCAAGGAAGCCGAAGCCACCAACGCGCTGGCCGACCAAGGCGCCGACGTCATCACCTGCCACGTCGACAGCCCGAAGGTCGTCGTAGAGACCGGCGCCGGCCGAGGCGCCTTCATCTGCGGTTATCACGCCAATCAGAGCTCGCTCGCTCCCGAAAAATACCTCACCGGCGCCGAGTGGGCTTGGGGCAACGTCTACAGCGACTTCATCAAGAGGGCGCAGGCCGGCGAAAAGCTCGGCAACTTCGTGCGCGGCGGCCTGAAGGACGGCTTCGTGAAGATGAGCGCGCTCGGCGCCGGCGTGTCCGAGGCAGGCCGCAAAGCCTTCGAGGCCACGCAGGCGGACATGATGAAGGGTGGCTTCTCGGTCTTCAAGGGACCGTTGAAGGACAATAAGGGCGACACCGTGGTCGCTGCCGACAAGAGCTACGCCGAAGACGCGATTGAGCTCGAAAGCATGAATTATCTGGTCGAGGGCGTCGTCGGGTCCACAGCGTAAACCGCAAAGGGAGAAGCGCCATGACCATCGAAGCCAATGATCCCGCAATGGCCATCGCTACCGAAAAATCGGCTTCGCTGCGCCCCGTCCTCGAATGGATCGCGCGCCGTGTCGAGCCGATCGTCATTGGCCTCGCGGCCATTCTGTTCGGCCTTTCGCTCTTCTCCCTCTTCATCCTGGCGGTCGGCAAGTCGCCGGCCACCCTCTTCCAACTGATGTACACCGGCGGCTTCGGCAGCTGGTTTTCGGTGCAAAACAGCCTCAGCCGCGCCGCACCCCTTCTCCTGACGGCGCTCTGCGTCGCCCTGCCCGCCCGCCTCGGCCTCGTCATCATCGGCGGGGAAGGAGCGGTCGTGCTGGGCGGCGTTGCTGCCGCGGCCATGGCTCTGCCGCTCGCCGGCACCGCGCCGGTTTTCCTCAGCCTTGTTCTGATGGCGATCGCTGCCATGGCGATCGGCGGTATCTGGATCGGCCTTGCCGGTTTCCTGCGCCACTCCCGTGGCGTCAACGAGACCATCTCGTCGCTCTTGCTCTCCTATATCGCTATCGCCTTGATGAACCAATTTGTCGAAGGGCCGCTGCGCGATCCCGCAAGCCTCAACAAGCCGTCGACCAAGCCGCTGCCGGCGGAATACATGCTCGGCAATATTCCTGGCATGGATGTGCACTGGGGTCTGGTCGTCGGCATTCTCGCCTGCATCATTTCCTGGGTGCTGATCGAAGCGACGAGTTACGGATTTGCGGCCCGCATCGCCGGCGGCAACGTGCGCGCCGCGCAGATCCAGGGTTTGGCCGTCGGCAAGCTGATCGTCGGATTTACCGCGCTTGCCGGCAGTTTCGCCGGTCTGGCGGGCATGATCGAAGTGGCGGCGGTACAGGGGAGTGCCAACGCCTCGCTGGCGGCCGGCTACGGCTATACCGGCATCCTCGTCGCCTTCCTCGCCCGCCACAACCCGCTGGCGATCATCCCCGTCGCCATCCTGCTCGGCGGCATTGATGCTTCGGGTGGCCTCATCCAGCGGCGCATGGGTCTGCCGGATGCGACGGTGCTGGTGCTGCAGGGGACGCTCTTCATCGTCATTCTCGTCTGCGAGACCTTCTACGGACGGTTCAAGGTCTTCAATCCCGATCTTTGGAAGAGGAGCCTGTGATGGAGGAAACAGCGATCGGCATCTGGGGCGTTCCACTGGCGGTCTTCGCCGGCGCCATCCGTGTCTCGACCCCGTTCATCTTCGTGAGCCTCGGCGAGACGATTACCGAACGCTCCGGACGTATCAACCTGGGGCTCGAAGGGACCCTCGTCTTCGGCGCCATGACAGCCTATGCTGTGGCGGTAATCACCGGTTCGCCGACGCTCGGTGTGCTCGCCGCCATGATGGCAGGCGCGATCTTCGGGCTGATCCACGGCTGGATCTGCAAGTTCCCCAAGGTCAACGACATCGCCGTCGGCATCGCCATGATGCAGTTCGGGCTCGGGCTCGCCTTCTTCCTCGGCAAGTCCTTCATACAGCCGGTGGCGCCGAAACTGCCCTCGATTCCGCTCGGCGGCTGGGCAACCTCTCCGCAGATCCAGGCTGTACTCAACATCAATGTGCTGTTCTTCCTCGGCGCAGCGCTGGCGCTCTTCCTCTTCTGGGGGTTCAAGAACACCCGCATCGGCCTGATCCTGCGCGTCGTCGGCGACAGCACGGACGCGGCCCGGGCCATGGGCATCCACCCCGACCAGGTTCGCTTGCTGGCGACGGCAGCGGGCGGCGCGCTGGCTGCGATCGGCGGCGCCTACCTCTCGCTCTACTATCCCGGCTCGTGGAACGAAGGCATCTCGTCGGGCCAGGGCCTGATGGCGGTCGCACTGGTCATTTTTGCGCGCTGGAACCCGATCGGCTGCTTCCTGGCCGCGCTACTTTTCGGCGGCGCCGGGGCACTTGGACCGGCGCTGCAATCGGTCGGCGTCACAAAAGGCTACTACCTCTTCTACGCCGCGCCTTACGTGCTCACCCTCATCATCCTGATTGCCACGTCCTCGCCCACCCGCTCGCTCGCCGGTGCGCCGGGTGCGCTGTCGCTCACGAAATAACGGAGCTTTCCGATGAACGGACTTGGCGGTCTCAACAAATCCGAACACGGCGTCGGCATCGGCCTCGTGCAACTTCAGTTGCCGGTGACGGTCACCAAGGCCGATCTTGCGCGCCAGACGCAAGTGATCGTCGATCTGGTCGCCAAGGCGCGGCGCAACCAGCCTGGCATGGATCTGGTCGTCTTTCCCGAATACGCCCTGCACGGCCTGTCTATGGACATCAATCCGGAGATCATGTGCACGCTCGACGGGCCGGAGGTCGCGGCTTTCAAGCAGGCCTGCAGGGACAACGCAATCTGGGGGTGCTTCTCCATCATGGAGCTCAATCCGGGCGGCATGCCATACAATTCCGGCATCGTCATCGACGACCAGGGCGAGCTGAAGCTCTATTACCGCAAGATGCATCCCTGGGTACCGGTTGAGCCTTGGGAGCCCGGTAATTTGGGTATTCCCGTCATCGATGGCCCGAACGGTGCCAAGCTCGCGCTCGTCATCTGCCATGACGGCATGTTCCCGGAGATGGCGCGCGAATGCGCCTACAAGGGCGCCGAAATCATGATCCGCACGGCCGGCTATACGGCGCCGATCCGCGAAGCCTGGCGTTTCACCAACCAGGCCAACGCCTTCTGCAACCTGATGGTCACCGCGAATGTGTGCATGTGCGGCTCGGACGGCACGTTCGATTCCATGGGCGAAGGCATGATCTGCAATTTCGACGGCACGATCATCGCCCACGGAACCTCCAGCCGGCCCAACGAGATCATTACCGCCGAGGTGCGTCCTGACCTGGTGCGCGAGGCCCGGCTCGGCTGGGGCGTGGAGAACAATATCTATCAGGTCGGCCATCGCGGCTATGTCGCTGTCGCCGGCGGCGCGCAGGATGCGCCCTACACCTACATGCACGACCTCGTCGCAGGCAAATACCACCTGCCATGGGAAGACGACATTAAGGTCAAGGACGGCACGTCCTGCAGATTTGACAAGCCGATGCGCCGGTACGACGAACCCCTCAAACCTGCCGCGGAATAGGAGAGAGATCGATGGACGCGATGGCCGAATCCAAAGGGCATTTTATCGACGCCGATCCGTATCCGTGGCCCTATAACGGTGCTCTGCGGCCGGACAATACCGCCCTCATCATCATCGACATGCAGACGGACTTCTGCGGCAAGGGTGGCTATGTCGACCACATGGGCTACGACCTGTCGCTGGTGCAGGCGCCGATCGAACCCATCAAACAAGTGCTTGCCGCCATGCGGGCCAAGGGCTACCACATCATCCACACCCGCGAGGGCCATCGTCCCGACCTCGCCGATCTGCCGGCCAACAAACGTTGGCGCTCACAGCGGATCGGTGCCGGCATCGGGGATCCCGGCCCCTGCGGCCGCATTCTGACGCGTGGCGAACCCGGCTGGGACATCATCCCCGAACTCTACCCGATCGAAGGCGAGACGATCATCGACAAGCCCGGCAAGGGCTCGTTCTGCGCCACCGACCTCGAACTCATCCTCAACCAGAAGCGTATCGAGAACATTATCCTCACGGGAATCACCACCGATGTCTGCGTCTCGACGACGATGCGCGAGGCGAACGATCGCGGCTACGAATGCCTGCTTCTGGACGACTGCTGCGGTGCGACCGACTGCGGAAACCACCTCGCCGCGATCAAGATGGTGAAGATGCAGGGCGGCGTGTTCGGCTCCGTCTCCAGTTCTGAAACGTTTGTGAGCCAGCTGCCATGAGCACCGTTCGCGACACGCCCCTTCCCAAGGCCGGCAAGGCCGTCGGCATCGATACGCTCGGCATGACCATGCGCTTCGGCTCGTTCACCGCGCTCAACAACGTCTCGATCGCCGTTCCGGCCGGCTCTTTTCACGCGCTTCTCGGCGAAAACGGCGCCGGCAAATCGACGCTCGTCAAATGCATCATGGGCTTTTATCACGCGACATCCGGCTCGCTGTCGGTCGACGGCCACGAGGTGGCAATCGCCTCACCCAAGGATGCCGCGACCTATGGGCTCGGCATGGTCTACCAGCATTTCACACTCGTTCCGTCTCTGACCGGCGCAGAAAACCTGGTCATCAGCCGCACCGAAGTACCCGCGGTGATCAATTGGGCCAGGGAACGCAAGGATCTGGCGGCCTTCATGGAGCGCATTCCGTTCAAGATCCCGCTCGACAGGCCGGTCAGCGAGCTTGCCGCCGGCGAAAAACAGAAGCTCGAAATCGTCAAGCAGCTCTATCTCGGCCGCTCCTTCCTCGTGCTCGACGAGCCGACCTCCGTGCTAACACCCGCCGAAGCCGATGAGATGCTCGGCATTGTGCGCGGCATGACCGAACGCGGCGAGCTCACCGTGCTGATGATTTCGCACAAATTCCACGAGGTGACGAAATTCGCCGACGCCTGTTCGATCTTGCGGCGCGGCAAGCTGGTCGGCACAGGCAAGGTGAATGAACTGTCGACCGCCGAGATGGCGGCGATGATGATTGGCGACGTCAAGCTCGCCGAGCTCGACAGCCGTCTGCCGGTGGCGGAAGCGGCAAGGCCGGTGCTGAGAGTAAGCCAGGTGAAAGCCCCGGATCGCTCCGGCCTGAAGACGATCGAGATCGATGAGCTTACGGTCCGCTCCGGCGAGATCGTCGGCATTGCTGGCATTTCCGGCAATGGCCAGAAGGAGCTGACGGAAATTCTCGCTGGCCAGCGCCCGACCGATGCCGGCCGGATCATGGTCAACGGCGAGGCTTACGGTGCCACCCGCGAGGAGACCCGCAAGAAGAAGGTGCGTTTCATCCCCGAAGAGCCGTTGCAGAACGCCTGCGCGCCCAAAATGACCGTCAGCGAGAACCTAGCCTTCCGCACCTTCGACTTGAAGCCGGACGGCAAGGACGCGATCTGGCTGAACAGGGGCAGCATGAAGGAGCGTGCGTCGGCGCTGATCTCCGACTTCAAGGTCAAGACCGCCTCTTCCGCCTCACCGATCGCAGCGCTTTCGGGCGGCAACGTGCAGCGTGCCGTGCTTGCCCGCGAACTGACCGGCGATGTCGATTTGCTGATCGTCTCCAATCCCTGTTTCGGCCTTGATTTCTCTGCCGTCGCCGAAATCCGTGCGCGCATCATGAAGGCTCGCAATGCCGGAGCCGCGGTCCTTCTTCTTTCGGAGGATCTCGACGAGCTCCTCGAGATGTCCGACCGCATCGTGGTGATCTCGGAGGGAAAGCTCGTCTACGAGACGCCGGCGCGTTCCGCCGATATCGGCGTCATCGGGGCGCATATGGCAGGTCATCATTGATGATCGCAATCAAGGCAGAACCCTTTCCCTTTACCGTGAAACCTGGCGCGCTGGCGCTGATCGTCATCGACATGCAGCGCGATTTCGCCGAGCCTGGCGGTTTCGGCGCGTGCCTCGGCAATGATGTCAGCCGCGTCGCCAAGATCGTGCCGGACGTGAAACGTCTGATCGAAGGTTTTCGCGCTGCCGGCTTGCCGGTCATCCATACGATGGAATGCCACCGGCCGGACCTCTCCGACCTGCCGCCGGCCAAACGCGACCGCGGCAATCCTTCGCTCAGGATCGGCGACGAAGGCCCGATGGGCCGCATCCTGATTTCGGGCGAACCCGGCACGGCAATTCTTCCGGAAGTGGCACCCATCGACGGGGAAGTGGTGATCGAAAAGCCCGGCAAGGGCGCCTTCTACGCTACCGAGCTCGCCGACGTGCTAAAGAAGGGCGCCATCCAGCAGCTCGTGTTTGCAGGCGTCACGACGGAAGTCTGCGTGCAAACGACCATGCGCGAGGCAAACGACCGTGGCTATGAATGTCTGCTCGCCGAGGAGGCTACGGAAAGCTATTTTCCCGAATTCAAGGCCGCGGCAATGGCGATGATCCGCGCCCAGGGCGCGGTCGTCGGCTGGACTGCCCATGTCGACGACATTCTGGAAAGCATCGCACATGCCTGAAACGACCCGCGAACTGCTCACATCTGGTGGGTGGAAGGATTTGGAATTCGTCCGCTTCCGCGATGAAGTCACCATTCACTGGATTAGACCTTTCCAAGGCGACCAGCCGGGCGTGGCTCTCCTGAAATACGAGGCAGGCGCCTCCGTACCGCGCCACCGGCATGAGGGGCTCGAAACCATCCTGGTGCTCGACGGGGTACAATCCGACGAGACCGGCGATTACGGCCTCGGCAGCTATATCGTCAACGCGCCGGGCACCGAACACTCCGTCTGGAGCGAGAGCGGCTGCGTCGTGCTGATCCAATGGGATCGGCCCGTAAGAATACTGGAAGAGGAAAGGGTATGAACCCAACGACACCGGCCTTCGATATCACCTCGCTGCACGCGTTCGACGGGATGGCGGCAGTGTCGCCGACGTTGTCGAAGCTGGTCTTTGCCCGCATCATCGAAGTTAGCGATCCCGGCATCTTCATTCACCTGGTCGAAAAGGACACGGTTTTGGCCGAGGCGGCGAAACTCGGAGCGTTCGATCCGGCAAAACCGCTTTTCGGCATTCCTTTCGCCGTGAAGGATAACATCGACGTTGCCGGCATACCGACCACCGCCGCCTGCCCGGACTATGCCTACGCGCCGGAAAAGGACGCGACCGTCGTCCGCCTGCTGAAAGAGGCCGCTCTGGTGATCGACAAGACCAATCTCGACCAGTTCGCCACCGGCCTGATCGGCGTCCGCTCGCCCTACCCGATCCCGCGGAACGCTATTGATCCGAAGCTGGTGCCTGGCGGTTCATCTTCAGGTTCAGCAGTGGCGACCGCCCAAGGCATCGTCAGCTTTGCGCTCGGCACGGATACGGCCGGCTCGGGCCGTATCCGTGCCGGGCTCAACAATATCGTCGGCCTAAAACCAAGCGTTGGCGCGCACTAATACGCGCCGCGCGGGTGGGTGGTTTTCGCCCACTGGATTGTGTTCCTTCTTCCCTGTACAGCGAGGAAGGTATTTCTGTTGCCGAGCCCTCCCTTTCAGGTGCAATTTTATGACAAGAAAAGTTTATCTGGCCGGTCCGGAGGTTTTTCTCCCAAACGCCCGTGAAATCCTCGACCGGAAGGCAGCACTTGCCCGTGAGGCGGGACTTCTCCCGCTCTCGCCCGGCGATCTGGAAATCCCGCACACGAACTCGAGGCGCGAGCGGGCCGCGGCGATAAACGCGGTGGATGAGAAGATGATGATCCAAGCGGACGCGATCATCGCCAATCTGACGCCCTTTCGTGGCATTGCCGCCGATACCGGGACGGCCTTCGAACTCGGCTTTATGTGCGCAAGCGGTAAGCCTGTATTCGCTTATACGAATGTAGCCCGCGATCACAGCGGACGAGTGAGCGATCTTTATGGCGGGGCCGTCGCGTATGATGCTGAAGGTCGATTGCGTGACCCGAACGGGATTGCGATCGAGGATTTCGGCCTGGCCGACAATCTCATGCTGCACGCCGGAATTGAGCGGCGCGGTGGCGTCCTCATCATCGGAGACGCGGCACGGGATGCGCTCTATACGGACCTTGCTGCGTTCAAGACATGTCTTGCCGTCGCCGTTGAGAAGTTGCGCTAAGATGCTCAGTCCCGGCACTTGATGGATTGGGTTTAGGGTGAACCTTTCGGAGCTATTGTCCGTGATGCCGATGAATTCGTAGGGCGTCAGGCCCTTGAGGGTCTTGAGCCTGCGCGCGAGGTTGCAGGGGGCAACGAAGTCGGCAAGGTGGCGGCCGACGGTGACGACAGCTGCGAAGCTTCCAAAGTTCGTGCTGAAAATCACAACAAGAACCTGGGTTGATTGTTGATGCGGGTAGGTCACGTACCATCACTTCTGAAGCGACTACATAGGCGATGACAGGGATCACGCCGGGTGCTGCAGCACACTCAACCCGCCATCGATTGTCAAGCAGGTCGCATTCATAAACGGGCACTGGTCAGAGATCATGAACACCGCAGCCATCGCGATTTCCTCCGTCGTTGCGATCCGCCCACTCGGATGCATCTTCATTGTCTCGGCTTCAGCAGCTGCCGGATTCGGAAAGCTGTTCCAGAAATCGACGACCTTCTGTGTCGCCACATAGCCCGGCGCCAACGCATTCACCCGCACGTTCTTGGCCGCAAATTCCAATCCCAGTGACTTGGTCAAACCGAGAAGCGCGTGCTTGGCAAGAGGATACGGAAATGTATGCGGTATGATCGTAAAGGAGTGCGTCGAGGCGATGTTCAGGACGACGCCTCCGCCCTGTGCGATCAGGCCGGGCAACACCGCCTTGCAGCAGTTCCACGCACCCTTCAGATTGATATCGAAGCAGCGGTTCCATTCCTCGTCCGTCGTCTCCAATGGCTCGGAGAACACGTTGACGCCAGCATTGTTGATGAGGGCATTGATCTGACCGATCTCGGTCCTGGCTTCTTCGACGATCCTCGCAATGGCTTTGGCGTCGGTGATATCGGCCGCCCTGTAGCTAAGACGATATCCTTGGCCCTTTAGTTTTTCAGCCTCAACTCGCAAAAGCCCCTGGTCACGGTCGATCAGGTAGGCGCTCGCATCCTCGGCTAGGACTGCTTTTGCAATCGCCAGACCGATGCCCTGGGCCGCGCCCGTGATTAATATGCGTTTGCCTGTAAGTCGCTTAGCCATTCCCATTACCCCTACCACTCAGCGACGCTGCCATCTTCATGACGCCAAACGGGATTGCGCCAACGATGGCCCTCCTTCGCCCGTTCTATGACGTAGGCTTCGTTCACTTCGATACCAAGTCCCGAACCTTGCGGAATGCCCACGAAACCGTCGGCATAGTGGAAGACCTCCTTATTGGCGATGTAGTCCAGGATATCATTGCCCTTGTTATAATGGATCCCCAGGCTCTGTTCCTGGATGAAGGCGTTGTAGCTTACGGCGTCGATCTGAAGGCATGCGGCAAGCGCGATCGGCCCGAGCGGGCAATGCGGGGCCAGCGCCACGTCATAGGCTTCAGCCATGGTGGCGATCTTGCGACACTCCGTAATGCCTCCTGCATGGCTCAAATCCGGCTGCAGGATATCGACGTAACCCTCCGACAGGATGCGCTTGAAATCCCAGCGCGAATACAGCCGCTCTCCGAGCGCAATCGGCGTCGAGGAGTGGTTGGCGATTTCCTTCAGCGCCTCGTAGTTCTCCGAGAGCACCGGCTCCTCGATGAACAACAGCTTATACGGATCGAGTTCCCTTGCCAGAACCTTCGCCATCGGTCGATGAACGCGCCCGTGGAAGTCCGCTCCGATGCCGATATGCGGCCCGACCGCCTCTCGAACTGCTGCGATGTTCGCGATAATCGCATCGATCTTTTCGTGGGTATCGACGATCTGCAGTTCCTCGGCACCGTTCATCTTGATGGCTTTGAAGCCACGGGCAACGACCTCCTTGGCGTTCGCAGCGACGTCGGACGGCCGATCTCCGCCGATCCATGAATAAACCTTGATCTTGTCGCGCACCTGGCCGCCGAGCAGCGAGTGGATGGGCTGGCCCAGCGCCTTGCCCTTGATGTCCCATAGCGCCTGATCGATGCCCGATATCGCGCTCATGTGAATTGCGCCGCCGCGGTAGAAGCCACCACGGTACATGACCTGCCAATGATCCTCGATCAGAAAGGGGTCCTTGCCGATCAGATAGTCGGACAGCTCGTGGACGGCAGCTTCCACGGTCAACGCCCGGCCTTCAACAACTGGTTCACCCCAGCCGACGATCCCCTCGTCGGTCTCGATCTTCAGAAACAGCCAGCGAGGTGGGACGACATAGGTGGTAAGTTTGGTGATCTTCATGAAATATGCCCAATATATCCGAGAATAAGGTCGGCAGCTTTGCTTGCCGCGGCCATGACCGCGGCATTCGTGTTCCCGCTCACGATCGTCGGCATCAAGGATGCGTCCACAACACGCAATCCTCGCGTTCCACGGACCCGGAGGCTTGTATCCAGAACCGCCTCGCGATCGCTGTCGTGACCCATCTTGCAGGTCCCGACTGGATGGTAACCAGTTTTGACCGTCCGCTTGCAATGCGCCGCGATGGCCTCGTCACTGGTGACGTCCGCTCCAGGAAAGATCTCTTTGTTGATCAGATCCCGCATCGGTGACGCGTCCAGTACGGTGCGGGCAAATCGGAAACCCGCCATCGTCAACCGCAGGTCGTCGGGGTGACCGAAGATCTGGGTGTCGACGATTGGGTTTTCGAATGGATCTTTCGAGCCCAACCTCACGGACCCCCTCGCCTTCGGACGCAGCAGAAGGGAGTTGATGGTAACGCCATCGCCAGGTTCTGCTCCCATGACATCCCGGTCAAGATAGACGGTCGGCACGCAGAACATCTGAATGGTCGGATAATCGTTGTTGCCGTCAGGGTCGAAGAAGGCGCACGTTTCGACACCCGTCGTCGATACCGGGCCTGATTTGAACAACAGGTACTGAAGGCCGGCTTTAATCATCGGCCAGCCCTTGTCCGCTCCATAATATCCGAACGAGCCCTTGGTCGTGGCGACGACGGGACATTCGTAATGGTCTTGCAGGTTCTTACCGACACCTGGCAGCACCACCTTCTTCTGGATGTCATGTTTCGTCAGCTCGTCGTCCGGACCGATACCTGAGAGCATCAACAGCTTCGGTGTCTGGTAGGCTCCGGCTGCAAGAATGATTTCGCCCGCGCTTGCCGACATCCGGCTACCGTTCCGGACATAATCGACACCTGCTGCTCGCTCGCCATCCATCCTGATCGCTGTAACGGTCGCCTCCGTCTCAATGGACAGCAACGGATCGTTGATAACTGGCGCAAGGAAGGCATCGACGGCACTCGACCGCCGTTTCGTCTTCCAATCTATTGTGTGCTGCATAAACCCGACGCCAAACTGGCGTGCGCCGTTGAAGTCGGGGTTGTAGGGTATTCCCATTCCCTGAAGCGTCTTGACGTAGGTTCTCGTCATCGGGCTTGTATGGCCAAGGTGCGAGATTTTTAGGGGGCCGCCGACACCGTGGAATTCACCGGCGAGATGATCGTTATCCTCTTGCGCTTTGAAGTATGGAAGCAGATCGGCGTAGGACCAGGCGCCATCATTAGACCCTTTCGGTGAGATCAGTTTATTCCACAGATCAAAATCCGCCGCCTGACCGCGCATGTAGACCATGGCGTTGACGGTGCTGCCCCCGCCCAGGACCTTGCCTTGAGGAACAATCGGACCACGGCCGTTCAGCTGCGGCTGCGGCTTGGTCTGATGCATTGTCAGATAGGTGTCCTTTGCCAGAAACTTCATGTATCCGGCCGGAAAGCTCATGATCGGGTTGGCTTTCGCAGGCCCGCGCTCCAAAAGCAGCACCCGCGCCTTGCCATCGCGCACTAACTTTTCTGCGACCACACAGGCGGAGCTTCCACCACCGACGATGATGTAGTCGTAACGGTCATTCGCAGACATCAGGAACTCCGGACTCGTTTCAAATGCTGGATGGGCGCAAGTAGATGCTGCCCGACATGCTTTGCCCCGGGGCCAGAGTCTTCAGATCACCAAGGTCAGGCATATTCTGCCCGTTCGCCAGGTGGCTCATGGGCTCGAAGCAAAAGTAATCGCGCTTGAAACTTATGTCGAACATGGCGTCGGACACGAATACGAACGCATGTTTAAAGACGGCGTCGGCCGTTAGATGGAGCGTTGTGGCCCGCTCGGGCCAGGTGATTAACGCTTCCCCGCTCCAGTCTTCAAAACCGTTATTGACCCAACGATGCGGCAAGGGAGCAGGAGAACTAAAATCCAAGTCTTGCGGGATTGCCGTCCTCTCCCCCGGTAGCCAGCTTTCTACTTCCGTCCAGAATGCGCGAGCGGGTGCCAGCAAGGTTGTACCCGGTGTCAGTGGAAAGTAGGGATGCCATCCAAGTCCGAACGGCATCGCGCGTTCCCCACGGTTCTCGACCATAAGGGTCAATGTCAACCCGGTCTCATCGAGAGCGAACCGCTGGCTTGCTTGATATACATATGGGGTATGGCCACCACTGTGCGTGAACCCCATCTCGATCGACGCCCGCGTCTGCTTTGCGATCGACCAATCGGCTTGCCAGCCCTCGCCGTGCAGATAGTGCTTATCCCATTCGGTATTCGCGCTGAACTGATAGGCGCGTCCGTCGAACGAAAACTGGTTATCCTTGACCCTGTTGCCAAATGGAACCAGCGGGTAGCACGCCGAGCCGAGAGCATCGACGTTGTAGGACGAGCTGGGACGCAGCAGCGTCACTTTCCCATTACCGACGTCCCGCCAGAAGCCTAGCACGAGCCCGCCTTTGGTCGAGACGCGAGCTGACAACCGACCGGCCTCGAGATCCACGACCGTCATGGCATCAACCCTTGTTGCGGGACACGCTGCGTTTGATTGCCTGGATATTGGCAAGCACCGCAATCACGATAATCAAGCCGCGCACAACCTGTTGGAAGAACGGGTTGATGCCGAGTAGGACTAGCCCATTGCCGATGAGCGTAATGACCAACACGCCGAGAAGAGTGCCGAGCATCGATCCCCGACCGCCGGACAGCGAGGTGCCGCCAACGACGACCGCGGCAATGACATCGAACTCCAGACCGGTGGCGGCCGTCGCGTTACCAGACCCCAAGCGCGACACCAGAAGGATACCTGACACCGCAGCCATGGCACCAGCAATGGCGAACAGAGCGACACGGATCTTTGAGACGCTGATGCCGCTCAGGAATGCCGCCTGGGCGTTTCCACCGATTGCAAAAACCGAACGTCCGAAAGCGGTTTTCCGGCTGATGAACGTGAACACCGCAAAGAGTATCAACATGATGATGGCAGCGGGAGGAATGCCAAGGAATGAGCGATCCAGAGCATCAAGGGTATCATTACGCCCAATCGAGACAGGCAATGCGTCCGTGACGAACAGAGCCGTGCCGCGAAGTGCGCTCCACAGGCCAAGTGTGCCGACGAAGGACGGGACATCGAAGTAGGCTCGTAGGGCTCCGGCGATCGAGCCCAGCAAAGCGCCGACGACAATCGCAAGCGCGAACGCGATTGGGGTCGGGACGCCCCACTGCAGCAGAAATGCCAGGATCACCGAAATGAAGGCAACCATCGGGCCAACGCTGACATCGATCTCACCCGCGATGATGATCAGTGTCGCCGCCCACGCCGCAATGCCGATTGTGGCGGCGTCGCGAAGAATGTTGATCTGGTTGTTGAACGACAAAAACCCGTTCGCCGCCGACGTGAAGACGACATAGAGGACAACAATTGCCACGAACAAACTTAGTTCATTCATGTGTTGCGAGAAGGTGAACCGGGATTTCGGTCGTGGCGTCGATGCTGTCTTGGCAGCTTGGTCGAGTGACATCTGGTGTCTCCCTCAATGTCCAGCGATGCAGGCGGCCATCAAGGCGTCCTGATCGATGTTTGGTGATTTGAATTCTTCTTGAAGGGTGCCATCCCTCAGGACGAGCACGCGGTCGCAAACGAGCGGAAGCTCCTCAATCTCGCTGGAGACGAAGATCACACTGCGTCCCTCTACGGCAAGCTGGCGAATGATCGCGTAGATCTGGGCCTTGGCTTCGACGTCAACACCTCGTGTCGGCTCATCGAGAAGCAGAACGCGGCTGTTGGCGTAAACCCAACGGCCAATGACGACTTTCTGCTGGTTGCCACCCGACAGCGTACCAATCGGGGTACTGGTTTGCGCAGTCTTGATGTGCAGGCGCTGGATGACCTTTCGTGTCGCTTCGGCCATCAGCTTGGCGGACAGAATCCCACGCTTGCTGACGCCTGCGAAATTGGTCGACAGGGTGTTTTCATCGACACCAAGAAGAGGAACGATTCCCTCCTCCTTGCGGCTTTCCGGCGTATAGCCGAAACCTTTAGAGATCATCTGCTTGTATCGACCCGGCTTGATGGCAACGCCGTCCACAAGCACGTCGCCGCTATCTTGGGACCGAACGCCCATGATCGCTTGCAGCAGCTCGGTGCGTCCTGAGCCAAGCAGACCCGCAATCCCGAGCACTTCACCGGCCCTGAGCAGGAAGGAAACTGAGCCGAGTTTGGGCGCGAGTGCTATGTTACGAACTTCCAGGACAGTTTTCTCTTGGCTGCGAGTGTCCAAGGCCGCTGCCTTCGATGCCTCGGCGCCAAGCATCAGGCGGACGATTTCGCGCGTGTCGGCGCCCTTGACATCGACAGTATCTATGATGCGTCCATCGCGCATGATCGTTGCCGAATGCGCGATCTGGCGGATCTCGTTCATGCGATGGCTGACATAGATCACCGCAATCCCTTCAGAGGCAATCCGGGTGACGGCGGCCATGACTTTTTTGGCTTCGGCGGCCGCAAGCGAGCTTGTCGGCTCGTCCAGGATAACGAGTTTCGGTTTTCCGAGCAGAACGCGCGCGATTTCCAGGAGCTGGCGCTCTGCCGGGCTCAGACTGATGACGAGCGTGTTTGGAGGCCGGTCGAGCCCCAGGCGCCCCATTGCTTCCGATGCTTGCGCTTCCATCTCGGCGGACTGAATGACGCCGCTCTTGCGTGGCCACCGCCCGAGAAAGAGGTTCTCGGCAAGCGTCATACCTGGAACAAGACTGAGTTCCTGATAGACGGCACGTACGCCCCTGGCGAAGGCATCCTGTGCACGGCGGGAACCCGAGTGTCGCAGTTCTTCGCCGTCGATCTTGACGGTCCCGCTATCGGGTATTTCAGCGCCGGTCAGAAGTCTGATGAGTGTGGATTTGCCCGCGCCGTTCTTACCCAGCAGTGCCCTGACTTCCCCGGCCGCAAGTGCAAACGTCGCATTGTCGAGCGCAAGGACCCCTGGATATTGACGCGTGCACCCTTCGATCGAAGCGATCGATTGCGAGGCAAGGTCGGCCGTCCGCAATATATGTGTCATTCGATTTCCACCTTCGAAAAAGATGCCGCCGGTCTCCCGGCGGCCTCGGCTTTCGTCACTTGGGAGGTAATGTCAGGGAATGCCGTCAGCGTGGGCCTTCAACCAGGCCTTGCCATCTTCGGAAGACTTGTAGAGGTCGATATCGTAGGCAACCTTGATACCCGCCGGCGGCTGCCCGTCGATGGACGTGATGGCTTGGTCGAGCGCCAACTTCCCCAGGCCCTGACCGGAGATATCGACCACCGCCTTGATAACCGAGAAATCGGCCAGCTCCTGGGCGATTTCGGTCGTCATGTCGCCGCCGAAGACGACGACCTTTCCGGTCTTGCCCTGGCTCTTTACCGCGCGGGCAGCGCCAAGCGTTGCGCCACCGGCTTCGCCGAAGAACGCGTTGATGTCAGGGTTTGAGGTCAGCATCGTCGCGGCGACCGAGACTGCCTTATCGAGGGTCGCGCCCTCCTGGTTTGCTACGATCTGAGCGCCAGGCACCTTTGCCTTGAGAGCTTCTTCGAAGCCCTTGCGGCGTGTGACACACACTTCCACGAACTCGCAATTCAAGACGCCAATTTTCGGGGCATCGATCTTTTCCGCCACGAAATAATCTGCCGCTGCATCACCCAGCTTGTGACCGAAATCATAAGGGTCGCCGACTGCATAGGCCGAGATATATTCCTTCATGTCGGCATCGTTGAGACAAGTGTTGTAGCAGACGACAGGGATGCCAGCGTCATGGGCGCGGCGAATTGCTCGCGAGGATCCGTCAGCCGAAACCGGCGAGACGATGATTGCCTGAACACCGGACGAAATCAGGGTATCGATGAAAGACGATTCTTTGCTTGCGTCGCCCTGAGCGTTCGTTTCAACAATATCCAGCTTGCGCCCAGCATCGCTTGCGCCGGTCTGGATGCCCTTGCGGACGCCCGCGTAGAAACCCTGAGCATCCATGTAAATGGCGCCGACCTTTAGGTCCTTATCCTGAGCAAAAACTGTTGTGGCGTGTGACCCAGCAATTGTGGTGAGCGCCAGGATCGCGGCGCGTACGATGAGCTTCATTGCTCCCTCCCGTTATCTCCAACGACCGCGTCCCAGACGGAGCCAGCCGACGGGCCAAACTTAAATACGGTCTGATTATTGTCAAGATAAATACGATTTATTTTTTAAAAGATGTGGCGACAGGGTGATTTCATGTGCTACAAACCGATTGCGGCCACCAGAACAAAGGCTTAAAAAAGACCTTTCCCGGCGCCGCAATTTTCAGGTAAGCCGCAATCGAGCGGTACGGGAGGCAACTGGGTGGCAATCGCACGCAATGAGTGGAAGCTCACCGATGGGGGCGTAGAAATCGCATCGGGGGGCAAGCGTTCTGTCCGTGAAGCTCTCCTGTCCAAGTTGGTCGAGAGAATTGTTTCCGGCGACCTGCCAGAGGGCTCAACGCTTCCAAATGAGGCGGACCTCACGGATCAGTTCGGCGTTAGCAGGACCACGCTGCGTGAAGCGATGCAATATTTGTCGGCGATCGGGATGATCCGATCTCGAACGCGAGCCGGAACCACCGTCCTCCCACGCGAAAATTGGAATTATTTGGATCCACTCGTTCTGGACGTGATGCTCTCGTTAGGCGGTGATCAGTCCTTCTACACTTCACTAATTGACGCACGTCACTTGCTCGAACCGGCGGCAGCCGAGCATGCAGCAGTGAACGCAACTGCTAAGCAGTTGGCCCGCATTGCTCAGGCTTTTGAGGACATGGTGGACGCCAATGCCCGCGACAACGAAGAGTGGAGCCGGGCAGATCTCGAATTTCACACAGCGATTATTAACGCCAGCGGCAATTGGGTTTATAGGCAGTTTGCGAGCGCGATCCGAGCCGCGCTGCTTGCGAGCTTTCGCCTTACAAACCGCGCCAGCCAGTCTCATGAACAAGCCATTCAGAAGCACCAGGACGTTCTGGAAGCCATCCGTATTCGCGATCCAGCAGCGGCAAGGAAAGCAATGGAAACCCTGATCGGTGTCGCGAGGGCGGAAATTTCGGATGCGCTGAAAAGGAATAGCAGCATCCGCTGAACCGCTTGCCCTTTTGCAGTCCTGAGACATCTCGAATGCGGGGCGCTACAGCTATTTGTCAGCAATCCCGGTTCCGGAAAGCGCGCCAGGCCGAGATCATAGCGAGCAACAAGAACAGCCCTGCGAAACCAGCCCACAGTAAACCGCCTTGCGTTAGATTGCCACCGTCTGGAGTTAGGCAACTGGATAATGATTCGGATATGCAATCTCGAAACTTCCAGTACCTTTCATAGAATAACCATCCAAACAAAATCGACATAGACGTTAAAACTGAGACCGAAGCGTACTTCATACTGTTCCTGCTATCGCCTTGCTTCGCGGTGCGTTCATTTACCCTAGCGAAGATACTGATCGTCTTGGTCGTACTATAACGAAAGAAGACGCGAAACCGACCATTTCCGGCGCGACGTCGCCTTCGACAGGAGCATGCAGGTCGACTTTGATATCGTCAACGCGGCGATATCGTTGCGACGCCCTATGAACTTGCCCAGGCGCTCGGCGTCAGTCATATCGAGCTTGTCCGGTTCGACGACCCTCGACAGTAGCCGCCATCATCCCCACTCCGAACTGCCGCTCGCGGTGGTTACACGGACCGCCTTGGCCGCGAGAAGAACGCGGTGCTCTGCCATGGGGATCAGGCGACGAACCACTTGGAGGTGAAGCGGGTCAACAGCCGCCGACAGGACCACAAACCTCGTTTTCGGCGTGAGCGATAATCTGTTCGCATGGATCGCACACCATTGACTGCATAAAGACAATCCCATCGATCCCGCCCGTAGACGGATAAGCGCGGTGCGGAACTTGCAATCATCTGAGATAGGATCTCGCAGGCATCCCGATCTGTTGTAAGATCAACACCAACCTGCTGCAGCATATTTTCTATGGATTTAGCATATTACAGGATAACAGTTTCGTTCTCACCTGGCAGAGAGGATGCGTTTGCTCGTGGCAACCGAGAGGCTCCACTAGGTTCTTGGTCGAACAAAGGAGCCGGGAATGTCGTCCACCAAATTCATCAAATTATTCTTCGGACTTGCTCTTTCAATCTCCGCACTAACGTCGACCCAGGCGTCCGCAGATGCGACGCTCGACCGGATCAAAGGACGCGGCACGCTGACTGTCGGCGTGATCCTGTCCGGCGCGCCGTTCGGCTATATTGACCCGAAGACGCAGGCGCAGAAAGGTTTCAACCTCGACATCGCCCAGGCGCTTGCCCATGACCTCGGCGTCAAACTCGAGACGGTGACGGTGACGCCGCCGAACCGCGTGCAGTTCCTGCAGCAAGGCAAGGTCGACATCCTGATCGCCAACATGCAGTACACCGAGGACCGCGCCAAGATTCTCGACTACGTGCCGACGCCTTATGACCGCAGTGGTGGCGCGGCTGTGGTGCGCAAGGACAGCGGCCTGCAGGACTGGGCCGACCTGAAGGGCAAGCCGGTCTGCGTGTCGCAGGGCTCCAACTATACGCAGCCTCTGATGGAAGAATATGGCGCAGTTGTTAAGGCGCTTCCGAGCCAGCCGGAATCGCTGCTCGCTCTTCAGGGCGGCAATTGCGTTGCGGCCGTGCATGTCGGCGCGACAGTCGGCCTCCTGCTACAGGATCGATCGGAAGAATGGAAGGACTATGCCATTCCCTTCCCCACCGAGTTGATCCCATCGGATTCGGTGATCTGGTTGCGCAAGGGCGAGAAGGATACGCAGGCTGCCCTGGATGCTGGCGTCAAGAAGCTGCACACGTCTGGAAAGCTGCTGGAATTCGCCAAGGCAAACCGGCTTTTAAACACCGAGTACCTGCAGCAGGAAAACAAGACGCTTTCCGCCAGCAAGTAAGCGGCGGCATCGGCAGAGCACATGCAGGAAATCAATCTCACCGACCTGTTCATTAGTCTGACGGGCAGGCTCGGCCTGAATTACGAATTCCTCGCGACGGGATACGAGGTGCAGATCTGGCGCGATGGCTTCACCACCACGCTCTATCTGGTCGTCCTGCTTATCCCGGTCAGCCTGTTTTTCGGCCTGCTGTTTGCTGCTTGCCTGACATCCGGGAAACTCTGGCTTTCGGCGCCGGCGAGGGCCTTCGTGGAGGCTACCCGCACCACGCCGACGCTGGTGCAGCTGATGTTCAGCTTCCTGGTGCTCAATACGGTCGTCTCCAATCTGTTGGGCGGGGCGCAGAATAATCCGCTGACTCCTTTTTTCTGGGTCGTCGCGGTGGTCGGCCTGCATATCGCTGCCCTGCACGCGGAGGCAATCCGAGCCGGCATCGAGGCGGTGCCGGCCTCAACCGTAGAAGCGGCGCGTGGCATGGGCTTCAGCCAACTGCAGATCCTACGATATGTCGAAGTGCCGCTGGCGTTGCGGGCTTCTTTGCCGGCGATCGTCAACAACCTGATCAATCTCGTGAAACTGACGACCGTGGGGAATGCGATTGCCGTGAGCGAGATCACCTATGCCTCGATCATGGTGTGGACGCAGCGCGACAACGTCGTCGAACTGATGATCGTCATCCTCGCCTTCTTCAGCCTGATCAATCTGGTCGTAGCACGGCTCGGCCTGTGGGTGGAGCGCAAACTCGCTGTTCCGGGGTATGGCTTGTGACGACCGCAATACTTCTTGAATTGTCCAGGGGCAGCCATCCTCTGCGCAACATCGGCTTCATAGCGCTGCCGCTCGTGATCCTCGTCTGGTCGCTCATCGACCTGACGCTCGGCCGCGAGCTGGTGGAGTGGCTTCCCTATCTCGCCTCGGGCTTCGCGATGAACATCCTCATCGCAGTATGCGCGATGGCGCTTGGTACGCTGGTCGGCACTGTATTAGGCATTCTCGAACTGGTGCCTTTTCGGCTGGTGCGCTATCCGGTCGTCGCCTACGTCCAGGTGTTCCGCAACGCGCCGCATCTCGTGCTGATCTTCGCGGCGACCTACATTTTCCCGTTCGAGATCGTCATCTTCGGCAACTACTTACCCTTCCCCGACTGGGTGAAGGCGGTAATCGGCCTTGCCGTTCCGGCCAGCGCCTATGTCGCCGAGATCACCCGCGGCGCTATCCTCTCCATCCCGACCACCCAGTGGGAAGCGGCCAAGGGCCTTGGCTTCTCGCGCAAGCAAGCGCTGCGCTGGATCATTCTGCCGCAATGCCTGCGCCGTTCGCTGCCGCCCTGGATGAACGTGGCCGCCTCGATCACCATGGGCACGGCGCTCGCCTCGCTGGTTGGCGTGCACGAACTCCTGCATGCGGCGACCGATGCCAGCACCGCAGTGCGCCGGCTCGATTTCACAGTCATCGCCTATATCGTCGTGATGGCCGCCTTCTTCACGCTTTGCTACCCGATCGCTCGCCTAACTCGACGCCTGGAACGTCGCTTCAACGCGGACTGAGGAATTGAGACGATGAACACATCCGCCGACACCGCGATCGTCCGACTGGAGGACGTGCATTTGTCCTTCGGCCAGACAGAGGTGCTGAAGGGCATCGACCTGACCGTCCGCAAGGGCGATGCGGTCTCCATCATCGGTCCGTCCGGCTCTGGCAAATCGACCATCCTGCGCTGCATCAACGCACTCGTGCAGCCGCAGAGCGGCCGCATCACTGTCAACCGCACCCGCGTCGACCAGCTGACCAGTGAGAGCGAGCGCATCGCGCTGCGCAAGCGCGTCGGCATCGTCTTCCAGCAATACAATCTGTTTCCGCACTTGACCGTCCTCGACAATATCGTGCTGGCGCCGACCCGCATTCTTGGCACCGACAGGCGCGAGGCGGAAAAGCTCGCCCGCGAACTGCTGGACAAGGTGCGGCTTGACGAAAAGGCCGGTGCCTATCCAGGCCAGCTCTCCGGCGGCCAG
This sequence comes from Rhizobium sp. SEMIA 4085, assembly GCF_013004495.1. Taxonomy (NCBI): domain Bacteria; kingdom Pseudomonadati; phylum Pseudomonadota; class Alphaproteobacteria; order Hyphomicrobiales; family Rhizobiaceae; genus Rhizobium; species Rhizobium sp. SEMIA 4085. Next base: position 4,061 of record NZ_JABEPH010000031.1, on the reverse strand, counting down.
CAGCAGCGCGTGGCGATTGCTCGGGCTCTGGCAATGAAACCGGAACTCGTCCTGTTCGACGAGGTGACATCGGCGCTCGACCCGGAGACTGTCGGCGAAGTATTGTGGGTGATCCGCGATCTCATTCGCGACGGCATGACCAGCATTCTCGTGACGCATGAAATGCGCTTTGCCGAGGAGATCAGCGACACCGTCGTCTTTACCGAGAACGGTCGCATCATCGACCAGGGCCCGCCCGAGCAAATCTTCCACAGCGCAGACAATCCCCGTGTGCGCCAGTTCGTCAGTGGGCTTTCCGGGCGCGGCGCGGTGCGCGGCGGCGAAGGCATCTAGGATTTCTCCATGACCACGACATCCGCACCGCTGACCCATGCATTCGCCGAGGCGATCGTCGCCTCGGACCCGACGACCGATGCCGCCGCAATGGAAGCGGCACGCACGGCGATCGTCGATTTCCTCGCTTGCACGATCGCTGGCGCTGCCGATCGCACCACTGCTGTCCTGGCCGACGCCGTCGGCGCCAATCTGCCGGGCGAAGCAATCCTGGTCGGAGCCAAGCGCCGCACCGATCCGCTGGTTGCCGCCATCGTCAACGGGTATGCCGGCCATGTTCTAGACTATGACGACGTGCATGCCAGCGTGCGCGGCCATCCGACCACGGTGATCATCCCCGCGCTGCTGGCGCTCGCTGCCGAGCGGATATTGACCGCCGATGAACTGGTCGCCTCATATGTAGTCGGGCTCGAGGCCATGGCTCGGCTCGGCCTGTCTGTCGGCTCCAAACACTATGAAAACGGCTTTCATGCCACGGCGACGCTCGGCACGGTTGGCGCCGCAGCGGCGATCGCGCATTTGACGCGGGCCTCGGCGCAGGAAGCCGCCATCGCGCTCGGCCTCGCTGCGACGCAGTCCTCCGGGCTGCGGCTGCAGTTCGGTTTTGATGCGAAACCCTATCATGCCGGCATGGCGGCGCGGTCGGGCCTGCTGTCGGCACGCTTGGCGGCGGCGGCTTTCGGCGGCGCGCCGAATTTCCTCGACAATCCGGTCGGTTTCCACTCGGCCTATGCCTTCGGTGCCGAGCGCCCCGCCGCCGTGACCGAGAACTGGGGGACCCCTTGGCAGATCGTGGCGCCGGGATTGACCCTGAAAGCCTATCCCTGCTGCACCGCGAGCCATCCCGTCGCCTCGCTCGGCATCGATCTGCATCGCGAAGGGCTTGCGGCGAACGCGATCGAAAGCATCACCTTCACCTATCCACCTGGCGCCGATGCTGCGCTGGTGGTAAGCAAGCCGACAAACGGCATCGAGGCTCGCTTCAGCCCGGAATACGTGTTCTCCGCGGCGCTGATCGACGGTGCCCTGCGGCTCGACCATTTCAGCGATCGGCCGGTGCAGCCGCACCTGATGGCGCTGGCCGGTCGCGCCCGCCGTTGCCATGACGAGACCGCGCCGCGCATGTCCAGCGATCCGACGACGCGGTTCGTGATCCTCGATATTGCGCTCCGCGACGGTAGCACGCTCACCCGCCGTTTCGACGGCCTGCCGGGCGTGGCCGATCCGACGACAAAGTTCCGCGACGCGACCGCCGGCAGCCCGGCCTTCGCCGAGATTCCCTCGCTGGTCCGCACGATGAGCAGCACCGCCGATCTGAACCGGCTGCTGGCACTGCTCAACCAGGACCCCGTCTGAAAACCAACCGACGAAAGACTTTGCCATGAGCGTCGAGAGAAGAATCCACTTGGGCCTGTTCCTGCAGGGCGCCGGTCATCACGTATCCGGCTGGCGGCATCCGCATGCCGAGGCAGGCAGCGAGAATTTCGACCTCCTGCGGCGCGTCTCGCAGATCGCCGAAAAGGCGAAGTTCGACATGGTCTTTCTTGCCGACGGCCTGACCAGCGGCGTCGACGCCCATCCCTCGACAATCGCTCGCTTCGAGCCGCTGACGCTGCTATCGGCGCTGGCGCTGGTGACCGACAAGATCGGACTGGCGGCGACATCATCGACGACCTATGGCGAGCCCTATCATACCGCCCGCGCTTTCTCTTCGATCGACCACCTGAGCCAGGGCCGCGCCGGCTGGAACATCGTCACGACATCCTATGCCCGCACCGCCAACAATTTTTCGAAGGCGCATCCAGAGCATGACGAGCGCTATGCGGTGGCGGAAGAGTTCGTCGACGTGGTGCGCGGGCTGTGGGACAGTTGGGACGACGATGCCTTCGTCAAGGACAAGGAGAGCGGCGTCTATGCCGATCCGAGCAAAGTCCACGTGCTTGAACACAAGGGCAAGTATTTCTCGGTCAAGGGACCGCTCAACATCCCGCGTTCGCCGCAGGGCCATCCAATCCTGATCCAGGCGGGTTCCTCCGGGCCTGGCCAGGACCTCGCCGCGCGAACAGCTGACGTCGTCTTCACCGCGCAGCAGAACCTCGAAGAAGCACAGGCCTTCTACAAGAGCCTCAAGAAACGCGTCGCGCGTTTCGGGCGGCAGGCGGACGACGTCGCTGTCATGCCGGGCTTCCTACCAGTGATCGGCCGTACGGCGAAGGAAGCTAAGGACAAGTTGGCCGAACTCGACCAATGGACGGATCTCAAGAACGCCATGCCGCTGCTCGAAGAACGTATTGGCCACAGTCTCGCCGATTGCGATGCCGATGGCCCGTTGCCGGACCTGCCGATCTCCGACCAGCTGCGCAGCCGCGCCGAACTCTTGACGACGCTTGCCCGGCGCGAGAACCTGACCATCCGCCAGCTGGCCTTGCGCGTTGCCGCCGGTCGTGGCCACCACATCGTGCTCGGCACGCCGGTGGAGATTGCCGACCGCATGCAGCAGTGGTTTGAAGGCCGCGCCGCCGACGGCTTCAACGTCATGCCGCCCTTCTTCCCGGAGGGGCTGGAGGACTTTACACAGCTGGTGGTGCCGATCCTGCAGGAACGTGGTCTGTTCCGCACCGAATACAGTGGCTCGACGCTACGTGACCACCTCGGACTTGTCAGGCCTGCTTTGCTTTCAGTCTAGCTGCGAACCACCGCTCTTGAAAGGAATTGAACCGCATACTCCACGGTTGGGCAGTTAAAGCATTCCCTAAGCCAATGAGAAATCAATGATTTCAGATCACTGAAGAGGCTCCGCCGAGCATTTTCCCAGGCAACAAAGGATCCTACCGGGGAAATCGTCCCGGATAGCCGGCTTCGACTGAAAGCACGATCTGTATGAAATGGTTTAGAAGGCCGCTATCCCAGCACCAACATGATCCATTTCGGCCATTCAAAATGCGCCCATGGTGTGGCGACAAGGGGCGGTAGGGCCTAGACGGCGTGCAGTTTGCTTGGAGCAAATTCCTGATACACCACGGAAAAATCCGAAGAGGAGGTGGCATGAAAGAGTCCGCGCCCGCTGAGAGAACGGATCACTGAGATGCAGTCGATGATCGGGGGACAGTCACACTTCCAGCCTTTCGGCTTATCCTATTGGGGTTTCGAAGATCTCAATAAGGGAGTTGGAAGCATGACTGCCTCTTATGATTACCATATCGGCGTCGACTACCACAAATCCTACAGCCACCTGGTGGTCCAAGACAGCAGCGGCAAGACGCTACGCTCCGGCCGGGTGAAGAACGATCGCCCGTCGCTCGGCGGATTTCTCGAACGCTACCGCGAGAACTCGCATGCGGTCGTCGAGGCGACCCGCAACTGGATGGTGATCTATGATTGGCTCGACGACATTTGTGATGATGTCGTCCTCGCCCATCCGTTGAAGGTCAAGGCGATCGCCGACGCCAAGATCAAGACCGACAAGATCGATGCGACGGTGCTGGCGCATCTGCTGCGGGCCGACCTGGTGCCGGAGGCCTGGGCGCCGAACGACAAGGCCCGCGAACTGCGTGTCGCCCTGCGCGAGCGGATGTTTTACGTGCGGCTGCGGACGATGACCAAGAACCGCATCGTCACGGCGTTCGATCGCTATCCGGAGCAGACGGCACAGTTGAAGAAGCTCGGCGACCTGTTCGGCAAGGCCGGCCGCGTCCAGCTGGCGCAGGTCAGGGTCTCAGAGATCGACC
>NZ_JABEPH010000336.1:0-6696 GCF_013004495.1 Rhizobium sp. SEMIA 4085 | reverse complement strand
CTTCGGACAGCCGCGGCTACGATACCACCGACCCGGATGAGGCCAATATGCTGGCGCCGCTTGGCGGTGAATTCGGCTTCAAGGGGGCCGGGTTGGCCGGGATCTCCGAAATCCTCAGCGCCGTCCTGACCGGCATGAAATTGAGCTTCGACATTGCGCCAATGCCCGGTCCGGACTTCTCGACACCGCGCGGACTGGGCGCCTTCGTCCTGGCGATGAAGCCTGAGGCTTTCCTGGACAAACACCAGTTCGACGCTGCCATGACGCGTTATCTGGAGACGCTGCGCAATTCGCCGGCCCGCGATGACTTGAACGTCATGGCGCCAGGCGACCGCGAATGGAAAGTTGCCGAGGACCGCGAGAAAAATGGTGTCGAACTCGACCCTGCGACAGCGCAATCCTTTGCCGCACTTGCCGCACGTTATGCTCTGCAACCGCCGTTTAATCCATAGAGCCCGTCCTTGCGTCGGATTGACGCACGAGACGATCAATGTTACGAATGGATGAATTGGTCAGGCCACTTGGCCAATTGCGCGTTTGAGGAGAAATGCGCCGGGGAGGCTAGATGTTTTCGGCTGTTGAATCGCGCCGCCTTTACAGGCAGGTGGCGGACCAAATTCGTTCGATGATCGCGACTGGCGAACTGGCCGTTGGCCAGCGCCTCCCGCCGGAGCGCGAACTTGCCGAAAAGCTGGGCGTCTCGCGTCCGACCATTCGTGAAGCATTGATCGTGCTGGAAGTGGAAGGGCTCGTGCATATCCGCATGGGCTCGGGAATATATGTCGCCCGCAAGCACACCGTTCAGCCCGCTCAGCCGGAGCGCGAACCGTTCGAAGGGCCTTTCGAGCTGCTGCAGGCCCGCTCCATCATCGAATGCGCGATCGCCGAGGAGGCTGCGCAGCGCGCGACCGCCGGTCATATTGCACTGCTCGACGAGAACCTGCAGCAGATGGCAAGCGTTGTGAACGATACCGATGCGGCGCTCGAAATCGACCGCGCCTTTCACACGGCAATTGCCGGCATCGTCGGAAATGCCGTGCTCATCCGCTTCACCGGCGAAATCTACGATCAGCGCATGACGCCGTATTTCGAAAAGCTGGCGAGCCATTTCGAGGGACCGGATTCGTGGACGCGCGCGATGGAGGAGCATCGCGCCATCAGAGATGCGATCGCCGCCAATGACCCCGCTGCCGCCAAACAGGCCATGCGGACGCATCTCGACCGATCGCAGAAGAGGTTTTCCGAAAGCTTCGGGGAGGAGCTTTTCGGGGAAGACGAAGGCGGCCGCGCTGCGGCCCGGAGGAATGCAAAGATCTAACGCAAGCTCGGGAGGAAAGAGCGATGAAGATCAGACTGGCTACGATAGTTTGCACCGCAGCCGCCATCATGGCGACGACGGTTGGCGCACATGCACAGACGGTCCTGAAATGGGCCCATGTCTATGAAACGTCCGAACCCTTCCACACGGATTCGGTCTGGGCATCCGAGGAGATCAACAAGCGCACCGGCGGGCGCTACAAGATCGAGGTCTATCCCGCTTCGCAGCTCGGCAAGGAAGCGGACATCAACCAGGGACTGAAGCTCGGCACCGTCGATATCATCATTTCCGGCTCGAGCTTTGCCGCGCGCGATTACAAGCCGATCGGCGTCACCTACTATCCCTATATCTTCCGCGGCCCGGAACATCTGATCGCCTACACCAAGAGCGATGTCTTCAAGCGCCTTGCACAGGGCTACGAAGACAAGACCGGCAACCATATCACTGCCGTCAGCTATTACGGCACGCGCCAGACGACCTCGAACAAGCCGATCGCCAAATGCGCCGACATGCAGGGTCTCAAAATCCGCGTTCCCGACGTTCCTGCCTATCTTGCAATGCCCCGCGCCTGCGGCGCAAACACGACGCCGATCGCCTTTGCCGAGGTCTATCTTGCGCTTCAGAATGGCACGGTCGAGGCACAGGAAAATCCGCTGACGACGATTGAGGCGAAGAAATTCTACGAGGTTCAGAAGAACATCATCCTGACCGGCCATATCGTCGATCATCTGAACACCGTGGTTTCCAAGACCCTGTGGTCGAGCCTGTCCGACGAGGACAAGACAATCTTCGAGACCGTGATGCGGGAAGCTGCAGAGCGTACCACGAAGACTATCGAAGGACGGGAAAAGGGCCTCATCGCCACCTTCAAGGAGAAGGGGCTCAACGTGACGGAAGTCGACAAGGCCGACTTCGAGAAGGCAGTTGCCGAGAAAGTGGCCTTCGAGGATTTCGGCTACGAAAAGACCGACTGGGAAGCCATCCGCGCTATCCAGTAATCGCAAAGGACGCGGCGCCATTGAGCGCCGCATCCTCCTTTCCGGCGAAAACGGACGTTCCCCATGTCGCAAGAAGTCCACACCCAGATCACCCCAGACGAGATTGCCCATACGTTCGAAGGCGCGGCTCCGATCGCAAAAGCCTCGGATTATGCCCCGGAGGACTGGATCACCCTGATCGTCTTCTGGCTCATGACCGGCTGTGTCTTTCTGCAGTTCTTCACGCGCTATGTATTGAACGACAGCTATGCCTGGACGGAAGAGATAGCCATCAACTGCCTGATCGGCGTCGTCTTTCTCGGTTCGGTCATGTGCGTGCGAACCTCGCGCCACATACAGGTGGACGTGTTCTACCACTACATGCCGCAGCGGATGGCGAGGATCCTTGCCAGCTTCGTCGATGTCGTCCGCATCGCCTTCTTTGCCTACGGCTGCCATCTGATGTGGCGCTATGTGCAGATTGTCGCCGGGGAGGAGATGGTGACCATCGCGCTGCCGCGCAACATCGTTTTTTACAGCGTCTTTGCCGCATTCGTCCTGATGCTGCTGCGCGCCATCGTGGTCTTCGTTGCCAATATGCGCCGCGGCTATTCCGTCCTGGAGCGGCCCGAGGAATTCCAGAAAATCGAGGATTGATCACATGCTCCTGCTTGTCGGCTCGTTTCTCCTGCTGATGGTCATCGGCGTGCCGGTCGCGATCTCGATGGCGACCGCCTCGGTGCTCTATATCGTCCTTTACGGTGTCGCGCCCGACATCATCGTCGCCCAGCGAATGATTGCCGGCGTCGAGAGTTTTCCGCTGCTTGCCGTCCCGTTTTTCATTCTCGCCGGCAACCTGATGAATTCGGCAGGGGTGACCGGACGTATATATTCGTTTGCGGTCGCCCTCGTCGGCTGGATGAAGGGCGGCCTCGCGCAGGTCAACATCATAGGCTCTGTGATCTTCTCCGGCATGTCCGGAACCGCGCTTGCGGATGCCGCCGGGATCGGCACCATCGAGATCAAGGCGATGAAGGACCACGGCTACCCGGTTGAAGCAGCCGTCGGCGTCACGGCGGCCTCGGCGACGCTCGGACCGATCTTCCCGCCGTCTTTGCCCTTTGTCATCTACGGCATGATGGCGAACGTCTCGATCGGCGCCCTGTTCATGGCCGGCATTCTGCCCGGCATCGTCATGACCGTTCTGATGATGGTGACCGTTGCCGGATTCGCCTATGCGCGGAGCTGGGGGTCGGATGCGCCCTTCGATGTCAAGCAGCTTCTGTCGGCGTCGCTGGAAATCGTCGTGGTGCTGCTCGTTCCCGTCGCGATTTACCTCATGATACTTGCCGGCTTGTCGATGAACGTGTCGGTCGGCATCGCGCTTGCCGCGCTTCTGGCACTGGATTGGTATTTCTCCTTTTCAGCGGTCATGGCCCTGATGACGCCGGTCATTCTCATCGGCGGCATGACAATGGGCTGGTTTACGCCGACGGAAGCGGCAGTCGCGGCGGTGCTCTGGTCGCTTTTCCTGGGGCTAGTGCGCTACCGCACCATGACGCTATCGACGCTCGCCAAGGCGAGCTTCGATACGATCGAGACCACGGCCTCGGTCCTCTTCATCGTCACCGCGGCCTCGGTCTTTGCCTGGCTGCTGACAGTCAGCCAGGCCGCGCAGCTCTTGTCGACGGCGATCCTGTCGATCACCGACAACAAGTGGGTTTTCCTGATCCTCGTCAATCTGCTGATGCTTTTCGTCGGCTGCTTCCTGGATACGATCGCGGCGATCACCATCCTTGTTCCGATCCTGCTGCCGATCGTGATGCAGTTCCAGATCGATCCCGTGCAGTTCGGCCTGATCATGACGCTCAATTTGATGATCGGCTTGCTTCATCCGCCGCTCGGAATGGTATTGTTCGTCCTTTCACGGGTGGCAAAACTCTCCGTCGAGCGCACGACCATGGCGATCCTGCCCTGGCTCGTTCCGCTGTTCGTCGCACTGATCCTGATCACCTTCATCCCGTCGGTCTCGCTCTGGCTGCCGCAGCAGCTCGGCTTGCTGAAGTAATGGGGAGAAAGCCTATGCAGACGCGATTTGCCCGGCTTTACGGCGCACGCGACCTGAGGGTCGAGGCAGGCTCCGTGCAGGAACCGGGCGAAGGCGAAGTGCTCTTGCGCATGGCGGCTGCAGGGATTTGCGGCTCCGACCTCCATTACTACCAGGACGGCGGCTTCGGGCCGGTGCGCGTGCGCGAGCCGATCATTCCCGGACACGAGGCGTCCGGCTTCGTCGAGACGGCGGGCGCCGGAGTGGCCCTGCCTGAGGGCACCCTGGTCGCCATCAATCCGAGCCAGCCGTGCGGATCGTGCGAATATTGCCAGCGCGGGCAGCCGATCCACTGCCTCGACATGCGCTTCATGGGAAGCGCCATGCGGCTTCCCCATGAGCAAGGCATGTTTCGCCAGTGGTTGGTCGTGCCGGCGGTGCAATGCGTTGCTGTTTTAGGAGATGTCGATGCGGCCGAAGCGGCATGCGCCGAACCGCTTGCCGTCTGCCTGCATGCAGCGTCACGCGCGGGCGAAGTCGCGGGAAAAAAGGTGCTGATTACCGGCGCCGGCCCGATAGGATGTCTTGCCGTTGCCGCGGCGCGTTATCATCAGGCTGCGGAAATCGTCGTCACCGACCTCGCTGACGCAGCACTCCGGCGCGCAAGCGCAATGGGAGCGGACAAAACGATCAACGCAAAAGATCAGGCTGCGCTCGCGCCCTACGAAGCCGGCAAAGGCTATTTCGACCTTGCATTCGAATGCTCAGCCGCAGCACCGGCAATCCGCTTTGCGATTGCGTCGGTCAAGCCGCGCGGCACGATCGTGCAGGTGGGCGTGACCGGCGACATAGCCATTCCGCTCAACGCCCTGGTCGGCAAGGAACTGCATATCCACGGTTCGCAACGCTTTCACAGCGAATTCAAGGATGCGGTGGCATTGATTGCCAGCCGGCAGATCGACATCCGTCCGGTCATCAGCCACAGCTTTCCCCTCGAACGCGCTTTGGATGCTTTCGAACAGGCCGGCGATCGTTCGGCTGCCTGCAAGGTGCAGCTGGTGTTTTAGGGAGCAAAAAAGAGCTCGCCCAGCTCGTCGCGCGCGATCTCGCTGAGCCGCGTCGCCTCCGCCTCGTCGATGGCGCGGTAGGGCCACCGCAGCCGAGTTCCGACAGGTCCCCAATTGCCGATTGCGCTCAGCAGTTTATCGAGCGCAGCATTCGAATAACCGGCCTTCTGGCGGAAGGGGACGATATGTTCGTCCATGAATTTGCAGATCCGGCGTTCGGCTTCCAATGACGCCTCGAGGTCGGTCTTCATCAGATCGGTCCATCGCTGCGCGCCGCGCGGGCTGAGGCAGGCGACGTTGGAAAATGCGCCTGCAGCCACGCCTTTACTCATGCCGGTCGCCAGGTGATGGCCGGGTACGAAGAGCGAGAATTCCTGGAGGTATTTCCGCGCTTCGCCATACCAGTGCGCGCCGCCATCGGAAAGCTTGATGCCGACGATATCAGGGCAGGGGATGCAGATATTTGCAAGCTCGCTCGGCGTCAGAACGCGTTTGGCATGCGGCGGATTGTAAAGGATCAGCGCAATCCCATCGGCGACCTTAGATGCCCTCGCCAGGAAATCGGCAGCTTCGAGATCGTTGACCGGCCACCAGTCCGGCAGGATCACCTGAATGGCAAGCGGCCTGAAGAAGGCTGCACGCCGGACGCGGTCCAGCTGGATCATCGCATCCGGCTGGCATGCGCCGATGACGAAGGGCATTCCGGCTTTCGTGCAACGCTCGCAGAGCATGGACTGGATGCGGTCGAATTCCGCTTCGGTCTGGTTATGGAATTCGCCCGCCGTACCGTTCGAATAAATGCCGTCGACGCCGGCTGCGATCAGAATATCGATTTCCTCGCCGAGCTTTTCGAAATTTATGCTGTCGTCTGTCTCGATCGGCAAAAGAAGGCTTGCCCAGTTCCCGCCGATCGGATGCCGCCTTTTCGCTGTCACCGAATGCTCCTTTTGCCGATCAATTCAGGTCGTCTCGAATGCAGGCCTTGAAATGCGAAGGGGCCACTTCGCGCAGTTCCGGCACGGTCCGGGCGCAGGCATCCAGCGCCTTTGGACAGCGCGTCCGGAAGACGCAGCCGCTTGGCGGATTGGCCGGGCTTGGAATGTCGCCCTTCAATATCTGCCGGTTACGCCGGGCATCCGGGTCAGGCGAGGGGATCGCCGAGAGCAGGGCGCGGGTATAGGGATGCTGCGGCCTGGCATAGAGATCGGCGCTCGGTGCGATCTCCATGATCCGCCCGAGATAGAGCACGATCACGCGGTCGCAGATATATTCGACCACCGCCAGGTC
>NZ_JABEPH010000335.1:0-6712 GCF_013004495.1 Rhizobium sp. SEMIA 4085 | reverse complement strand
GCCTGAAGGCGAAGATGCAGCGCCTCGAAGGGTCTCCTCCTCACACGCCGCCTTGGCTGTATGGATCGCTGAATGCGTGCCTTTTGCCGCCAGCGCCCATCCCGTACTCTCCTCATTCCTGTTCCTTCAGCAAGGAGAGGAACGAGGGCGGAAAGGATGGGCAGCGCCAGTCAGCAACGTGGTCTTTACCGTTCCGCCCGTCGAACATCACATGGAAAGCCAAGGATACGCTTCCCTTTCGCGGCTTCTGCATATACTATAGCCCCCTATACTAAAATGGTAGCAGCCCCTTGTCGCACACCATCCGTCAAAAGAAAAAGCTCATCGCCCGCGTCAGCCGCCTCAAGGGCCAGCTGGAAGCCGTCGAGCGTGCTCTGGAGGCCGAGCGCCCCTGTGGTGACATCCTGCAGCTGCTGGCCTCGATCCGCGGCGCGCTGAACGGGCTGACCGGCGAGGTACTTGAGGATCACCTACACGAGCACGTGCTGCATGCGGCCGACGAGAAGGCCCGCGCCGAGGCGGTCGAGGAAATTTCGCAAGTGCTGCGGACCTACATCCGCTGAAGAGATCGAAGGAACGCGCGATGAGTACACAAACGCTGGAACACGACCATGTCTTCCTGGGTGCTGGTCACGAGCGCAACGAGCGCCGCGTCTGGTTCGTGATCGCGCTGACGGTGGTGATGATGGTCGTGGAAATCGGCGCCGGCACAATATTCGGCTCCATGGCGCTCGTCGCCGATGGCTGGCACATGTCGACGCATGCCAGTGCGCTTCTGATCTCCGCTGTTGCCTATCTCTATGCCCGCAAGCAGGCCCGCAATCCGCGCTTTACCTTCGGCACCGGCAAGCTAGGCGATCTGGCGGGTTTCGCAAGCGCCATCATTCTTGCCATGATCGCGTTGCTGATGGCCTGGGAGAGCGTCTTGCGCATTGCCAGTCCGGTACCCATCAGCTTCGCACAGGCGATCGGCGTCGCCGTCATCGGCCTTGCCGTCAATCTTGTCAGCGCCTGGCTGTTGAAGGATAGCGGCCATCACCACGGGCACAGTCCCCATCATCACCACGTCGATCATGCGCATCATGATCACGGCGAGCTTACCCACCACGCCGGACCATCGACAACAACATGCGCGCCGCCTACACCCATGTCCTTGCCGATGCGCTGACCTCGGTTCTCGCGATTGCGGCCCTTTCCTTCGGCAGCCTTTACGGCTGGCTCTGGCTCGATCCGCTGATGGGCGTCGTCGGCGGCCTCATCATCGCGCAATGGTCCTGGGGCCTGATGAAGTCCTCCGGCCGCGTGCTGCTCGATGCGATCGCGGACGGCGAGGAGCTGCCAGGCGAAATCCGCAAGGTGATTGAAACCGACAGCGACCGCATCACGGATCTGCATGTCTGGCAGCTCGGCCCTGGCCATCACGCCGCGATCGTCGCCGTCGCGACATCCGAGCCGCGCGAGCCTGCTTTCTACAAGGCGAAGCTCGAAAGCCTGGACGAGCTCTCGCACGTGACCGTCGAGGTCACGCAATTGCAGGCGGCCTGACGACGCCGCAAAGGCGACGACAAGGCGCCACAATCGCGGCCTAGCTCTTTGGCTTGTTGATTCAGCCGGAGTGATTTCATGAATGACTTTTCGATCCCTCGCCGCACGATCTTGACGACGGCGATGCTCCTTCCCGCACTTTGCCTTGCTTCGTTCGCCCGCGCCTCCGAAACCGATGACGACATTGAGCGCCGGTTGGCAGAGCTTGAAAAGCGCACCGGCGGCAGGCTCGGCGTTTCCGTCATCGATACCGAAACAAAGGTCACCCTCGGCTATCGCGAAACCGAACGCTTTCCGATGTGCAGCACCTTCAAGGTGCTCGCCTCGGCCATGGTGCTTTCGCGCGTCGACAAGGGCGAGGAGAATCTCGAGCGCCGCGTGATATATGACCAGGACAAGCTCGTCTCCTATTCGCCGGAAACGGAAAAACACGTCGGCGGGGAGGGGATGAGCGTCGGCGAACTTTGCAAGGCGGCAATTACGCTGAGCGACAATACCGCCGGCAACCTGTTGCTTGAAAGCGTCGGAGGCCCCAAGGCACTCACCAAATGGCTTCGCTCGATCGGCGACCGCGCGAGCCGCCTCGATCGCTGGGAGACGGCGCTGAACGAAGGCAAGAAAGGCGATCCGCGCGACACGACGACCCCGGACGCGATGCTCGACACGCTCGGCAACCTCGCGCTCGGCTCGGTGCTGTCCGAGCCCTCACGCGAAAAGCTGATCGAATGGATGCTGGCCAACACCACCGGCAATGCACGTCTTCGCGCCGGTCTGCCGGGAGCCTGGAAGGTGGGCGACAAGACCGGCACGGGCGACAATGGTACCGCTGCAGACATCGCCATCATCTGGCCGAAGGGCCGCGGCCCGATTCTCGTGACGGCCTATATCGCCGAGGCGACGGCGCCGGTGAAGGAGTTGAACCCCGTCTTTGCCGAAGTCGCGAAGATCGTCGCGGGCATGGCGGGATAATCAGCAAATTCAAGACCATGCGACGGAGAAATGAATCTCCGTCGCATCCTCTTGAATCATTTTGCGAACTTAGACGGTCTGTTCGCCTTGGGTGTCGGCCGCCAGGGACCTGGAAGCGGCGCCCTCGGTGTCGTCTGAGCTGTCGATGCCGGGAAGCTCGCGCTTGATCGCCTTGGCGATCTGCTTTTCGCTTGCGTCGCGTTCCTCAGGCTGTATGGCGGCAAGGTCATCCTCGCGTATACCGGGTTCCTTGAAAACGCGCTTGCGGATAATCACGTCCGACGCTTCGTGCTGGCATAGTCGTTCACCTCGTCGACCAACTGGGCATGGTGTTTCTTGGGCGACGAGATCGGCTTCGGTTTCTTCGGCAATCGCTGCGTCTCCCACATGGCGCTGAAAATGGAAGGTCCTGTATTAGCTCAGCTGCAGTCTACCGCCGCTCGCTTGGCGCGCCGCTCTCCGGGACTGAAAAGCTTCAAATGCTTCTCCCGATTTCCATGAAAAGATGTCCTTAAAGATTGCCGGCAGACATGGGCGGCAAAACATGCGCATGCTTCTTGCTTCTATTTCAGGTTGTATTTCAGGAGGCGGTGTTTAAATTATGCGGCTTGAGGTGGAGGCCGCATCATAGCGCACCCGACCCCGTAACGCCTACGGCAGCGTATAAGCGATCACGTAATCGCCGGGCTTCGTCCCCACCGACCCATGCCCGCCGGCAACCATGACGACATATTGCTTGTTGTCGCTGGCCGTATAGGTCATCGGCGTTGCCTGACCGCCGGCTGGGAGACGCGCTTGCCAGAGTTGGTTGCCGTTGGTGGCGTCGTAGGCACGCAGGTAGTTGTCGACGGCAGCGCCGAGGAAGGCAAGGCCGCCCTTGGTGAGTATCGGCCCGCCGATTCCCGGCACGCCGACCTTGAAGGGTAGCGGCAGCGGCGTCATGTCATGCACGGTGCCGTTCTTGTGCATATAGGCGATCTTGCCGGTCCGGAGATCGACGCCCGCGACATAGCCCCATGGCGGCGCCTGGCAGGGGATTTGGAGTGGGCCGAGGAGCGGTCCCATGAACACGCCATAGGGCGCCCCGTCATTACGGTTCAGGCCCTGCTCGCTGCCCTTTTCGTCCTGTCCGCGCGGGGGAAGCTCGGCGGCCGGAACGAGCCTCGAGGTGAAGGCGAGATAAGTCGGCATGCCGAACATGATCTGCCGCTCCGGATCGACCGCGACGCTGCCCCAGTTGAAAGTGCCGAAATTGCCCGGATAGACGATCGTTCCCTCCACCGAGGGCGGCGTATAGCGGCCCTCGTATTTGTAGCGGTGAAAGGCGATGCGGCAGGCGAGCTGGTCGATGAGCGTAATCCCCCACATGTCCTTCTCCTTCAGCGGATCGGGCGAGAAGCTGAGGTCGGAGATCGGCTGCGTGGGCGCCGTATGGTCCTCGGGGATCGCGCCGCCCGGCGCCGGAATTTCCTTGAAGGGAATGATCGCCTCGCCGTTGCGCCGGTCGAGCACGTAGATGTCGCCCTGCTTCGTCGGGGCGACGAGAGCGGGAACGACGCTGCCGTCCGGCTTCGTCATGTCGAAGAGCACGGGCTGCGCCGGCACGTCCATATCCCAGAGGTCGTGGTGGACGAACTGCTGCACCCATTTCAGCTGGCCCGTATTGATGTCGAGCGCCACGACGGAGGAGGAGAACTTTTCGACATTGGCGCTACGGTTCATCCCGAGTTGGTCCGGCACCTGGTTGCCGAGCGGGATATAGACGGAGCCAAGCCCTTCATCGACACTGAAGACGGACCAGCTGTTCGGCGAGTTGGTGACGTAGGTCTGGCCTTCGGGCAGGGGCGCGGTCTGATCCGGATTGCCGGAATCCCAGTTCCAAAGAAGCGCGCCGGTGTTGATGTCGAAGGCGCGGATGACGCCGGATTGCTCCTGGGTCGAATAGTTGTCGTTGACGGCCCCGCCGATGATTAGCTTGCCGGCGACCGCGACCGGCGGCGAGGTGGAGTAATAATAGCCGGCCGGGTTGTATTTCATGCCGGTCTCCAGATGCAGCACGCCCTTGTCGGCAAAGCTTTCGCAGATTTTGCCGTCGGCTGCATCGAGCGCGATCAGCCGTGCATCGGACGTCGGCAGATAGACCCGTGCGGCGCAGGGCTGGCCGGCCGCGACGGCCGGAACGGCATAGTATGTCACGCCGCGGCAGGTCTGGTGCTGCCGGTCCGGGTTCATGCCGGAATTAGCGTCGTATTTCCATTTCTCCTTCCCCGTCTTGGCGTCGAGCGCGATCGCCCAGTTGTGCGGTGTGCAGAGATAGAGCGTGTCGCCGACTTTGAGCGGCGTCACCTGATAGGTCGTCTCGCCGACATCGTCAGGCCGCTTCACGTCGCCGGTCTGGTACTCCCAGGCGACCTTCAAATCCTTCACATTGTCCTTGTTGATCTGGTCGAGCGGCGAATAGCGCTGGCCGAAAGGCGTACGGCCATACTGATGCCACTCGCCGTCCGGCACATTGCCGCCGAAGGGCGGCGCTGCCGCCACGACCTCGTTGGGAAGATCGCCGGCAAGATCATGCGGATCGGTCGTCATCGAATAACCGGCAACGAGAATGGCGATGATCACCGGCACGGCGAGCGGCCAGGGATTGGCAGGGTAGGGAAGGCCACTCGGGCTCGAAAACCCGAGCGGCCTTCGGATCCACGGCGTCAATAGCCAAAGCCCGAGAAGAATGATCAAGCCGCCGCGCGGCCCGAGCTGCCACCAGTCGAACCCGGCTTCCCACACCGCCCAGATGAGCGCCATGGCAACCAGCACCGCATAGACCCAGAGCGCCATGGCCTTGCGCATGAAAAGCAGCGCTGCGGTGATAACGAACATCAACCCTGCGAACAAATAGAAGACGCTGCCGCCGAGCGTCACGAGCCACACCCCGCCGCCGCTAAGAACCAGTCCGATGACAAGAAAAAGGATGGAAGTAATGACGATCGCCATAAAGCCGGTCTCCCGCTAAGGTGAGCTGGGCATGGTGGGATGGGGACAATTCCGCCGAATCAGCGACTTAGGGCGAAGGGGCTGCCGTTCAATGGTCACATTTGGCGCAGGCAGGCATGGATCGACGGCCTATCACCTCGCATGCACCGCTCCTGGTAGTCCCATCCCCTTCGTCCTCCAGCATTCCCGTGCTTGTCGGAGAGATCAAGCAGCGCCATGTCCCTGGCGCCGAGACTCCTTGTTGTGAGCGGTTTATTTCACGGCGCAGACGCGCTGCGGCGGGGTTTCGTGCGACAAGCATAGAAACAAAAAAAGTGAGGACTACTCATGTTTTCTGAAAGCGCCTGTAGTACCTACTCCTTGGCCTCCCGTGGAGCGTGAAGCAATCGCAAAACCTGGCTTCCCGCTCGCAAGAAGCACGCAGCCGTGGTATGCAACCGCATCATCGGAATCGGATACAGGCGACGAGGTTCAAGATGATTTCTGTTTCCAGGGCGATTGGTGCGGCGGATTTTGAGATTGCCGCGCGATTGTGCGATGCGCTCGCGGCCTGGGATGCGGCCGAGGTGCAGGCCTATGGCGTCGCCGCGGAAGAAGTGCTGGCGATATACCACGGCGAGACGAGCAGCAGCCTGGCCGCGAGATTCAGTTCGACGGACGCCATGATGTTCATCGCCAGATGGGAGGGCTCGCCCGCGGGATGCCTGGCCTTTGCTCCATTCGATGACGCAACCATGGAGATTCGCAAGTTCTACGTCGATCCCGAGTTCCGCGGCAAGGGCATCGGCAGTGCGTTGATGCGAGTGGTCCTGGCTGAAGTCGAAAAAGGCCATTGCCGCGCAATCGTGGCTCACACGACGGTTTATATGGAGAACGCGATCTCGATCTACGAAGCCTTCGACTTCACACGCTGCACGCCGTTCCGCCGGATGCCGGACAGCATCGCGCACACCGAAGTCTTCATGTCGCGGCCGATCTGAACAGGCGCCGCGCGGAGACAAATCACGTCCCGCAAAACGTCTTTAGCACCCGCTCTTCCGGCTTCGGTGGCTCCATGTAGGCTGCAAACATCGGCTGGTCATCGTAGGGCTTGGAAAGAACCGTCAGCAGCGCCTCGAAGAGCGAGAAGTCGCCGTCCTCGGTCGCGGCAACGATCGCCTGCTCGATGCGATGATTGCGCGGAATGAGGGCCGGGGTGACCTTGCAC
>NZ_JABEPH010000334.1:0-6771 GCF_013004495.1 Rhizobium sp. SEMIA 4085 | reverse complement strand
AACGCGCTGTGTCTCTGTCGCCCGTTCCCGGCGGGTGGGTCGTCTTTCAAAATCGCCCCGATCAGCCGCCGTGCCATGTTGATCATCGGTCCCATGATGCCGGCATAGACCCTTTCGAAAGCCGCCGTCGGCTCCAACTGCTCGCGGATGATGAAGCGGGCCCAGGCCTCCGATTCCTTGCTGACGAAAAGGACGACCATTGTTTCGACGATCTCCGTCAGAAAGAGCCGTGCCTGCGACACATTCAACGGCGTGTTCGTTTCATCGATTTCTTCAAGATGGCGGCCGACGCGATGGCGGATGCCGGCGGCATGTCCGGCGACAATGCCCGCAAGGGATTCGGCCGTTGCGGTATAAAGCCCTTCCTTGCTGCCGAAGTAATAAGGGATGGCTTGTAGGTTGACGCCTGCCGTATCGGCAAGCTTGCGCGTACTAGCGCCGTCAAAGCCGTACCGGCCAAATACATCAAGTGCCGCCGCAAGCAGCCTCTCGCGGGTAACTTCGCTTCGGGATGCCTCGGTGTTTTTGGTGCCCGTTTCGTTCATGAGAGTTACTATATGGCGTTTCTTGATATCAGTCAATCGAATGAATTATAATGGCGTAAGTCATTGCACACGCCGCGACGCGCCGCTTTCCTCGGCGTTTCTTTCTGGCGGCGGGCGTGGATCGTTTACTTGAGGCCGACAATCACGGCATCTGTGGTGCTGGGGCCGACGATTTCCGCCAGTTTGCGGGCGAGATATCAGCCACGTTGTTTCGTCATATTGCGCAGCGAACGCGCCGTGCGGGCGTAGCGCCTGCGCCCGTCAGGGACGAGGCAACGGGTTCGCTGAACCCGTTGTTCTTGATATCAGCTCCGGGGCTTCGAATTTTCCGGATCGTAGAGCGGCTTGTAGCCGACGGCGACGACTTCGACGGGATAGGTCTCGCCGAAGTAATCGACCTCGAGCTCGCGACCCACCTGGCAATAGGACCAGGGCAGAAATGCCAGCGCGATATTCTTGCCGATGGTCGGGCCATAGGCAATCGACGTCGTATAGGAGCGGCGGCCGAGTTCGTCGACCAGCGTTTCGCCCGTGGCCGGATCCATGACCGGCAGTGAGCCGACCGGGTAGCGGGCAACACCGCTCGTGTCGACATTGTCAGTCATCACGAGCGTGCAGAGCATGGCCGGCTGGTGCTCGCGAGCCTTGTATTCCAGATGCTTGGACTTGCCGCGGAAGTCGGCTTCCTTGACCTTCGGACGGGCGAGGTCGGATTCGATGAGGTTGTACTGCGTAAGTAGGTCGGCGTTCTGCAGGCGCAGGCTCTTTTCCATGCGGCGGGAATTGGCATAAGTTTCCACGCCGAAGGCCATGACGCCGGTCGAGCGCAGCGCATCCCAGACAGAAAGACCGTCTTCGTATTTCATGTGCAGTTCCCAGCCCTGTTCACCGACATAGGAAATGCGGAAGGCCGTGACGGACTTGCCGGCGATCTCGATCGGTTTTATTGCCGCGAAGGCGAAGTTTTCGGGATCAAGGCCGGCCGGATCGGCGACGACCTTTTTCAGCGTTGCGCGCGCATTCGGACCCCAGATACCGATGGTGGTGTACTTCTCGGCCACCTCGGTGACGGTAACGTTGAACTCCTTATCCTCGGCGATGCGCTTCACGTAATGGAAATCGCGCGGGCCGGCATCGGCGCCGTCGATGACGCGGCAGCGATCGGCCATGCGGATCACGGTCAGGTCGGCACGGACCATGCCTTCGTCATCGAGGAAGTGCGTGTAGATGCCCTTTCCGACGTTTGCATCACCGCCGATCTTGGCCGCGCAGATCCATTCCATCAGTTCGACATGGTCCGGGCCCTCAACATCGAACATGTAGAAGTGGCTGAGGTTGACGATTCCGCAATCCTCGCTCATGGCGAGATGTTCAGCATTCGATACGCGCCAGAAGTGCCGGTTGTCCCACTCGTTTTCGCGAACCGGAACGCGGTCGCCATACTTTTCAAGCAGATGCTCATTCGCCTTGTAGCCGTGCGCGCGTTCCCAGCCTCCAAGTTCCATGAAATATCCGCCGAGCTCCACCTCGCGCTCGTAGAAAGGCGAGCGCTTGACGTTGCGTCCGGTGGCATAGGGCTCGCGCGGATGTATGGCGGGAAAGTAGATCTTCTGGGCCGCCTCGAATGTACGGCCCTCGATGAATTTTTCCTCGAGCTGGTGCGGATAGAAGCGTGCATAGTCGATACTGGCATGGTCGATCTCTGTGCGGCCGTCCGTCATCCAGTCGGCGATCAGCTTGCCGTAGCCGGGGCCGTCCTTGACCCAGATAGCGACGCAGTACCAGAGGCCGCGAACCTTCTGGCTTTCGCCGCAGGACGGGCCGCCAGCTGCAGAGACCTGCAGGCGGCCATTGAAGGAATGGCCTTCATTGTATCCCAGTTCACCGAGGATCGGGGTGAGCTCCATGGCGCGCTCCAGTGGCTCGAGGATCTGCTCCATTTCGAGGTCGCGTTGCGAGGGCGAGAGGCGAGCTTCATGCTTTTCCAAAATGTCGCGCGGATGGCAAAGGCGAGGATTGGTCGTTTCGTAATAGCCCCATTCGATCTGGCCGCCTTCGGTGGTCTTCGGGTCGCCGGTATCGCGCATGTAGGCGGAGTTGCCCTGGTCGCGCAAAAGCGGAAAGCCGATTTCCTTGCCCGTGCCTTCGAACTCGTTGTAGGGTCCGAAGAAAGTCAGCGGATGGTCGACCGGCATGACCGGAAGGTCTTCGCCGACCATTTCGGCGATCAGGCGACCCCAGATCCCGGCACATACGACGACATGATCGGCCATGATCGTGCCGCGATGAGTAACGACGCCCTTGATGCGGCCATTCTCGACGATCAGCGATTTGGCGGGCGTATTGCCGAAAACCTTGAGCTTGCCGGCCTTTTCGCCAGCATCGACCAACTTGCCGGCGACGGTCTGCGAGCGTGGAATGACGAGGCCGGCATCGGGATCGAACAGGCCTCCCTGAACCATGCTCTCCTCGATCAGCGGGAACTTTTCCTTGATCTCGGCCGGGCTGACATAATGTGCCCGGGTACCGAAGGCCTTAGCCGAGGTTAGCTTGCGCTTGATCTCTTGCATCCAGGTGTCGTCGCCGGTCCGTGCAACTTCCAGGCCGCCGATGCGGGCGTAGTGGCCCATTTTCTCGTAGAAATCGATGGAGTACTGCGTCGTCCAGACCGAGAGATAGTCATGGCTGGTCGTGTAGCAGAAGTCGGAGGCGTGCGCCGTCGAGCCGATGTCGGTCGGGATGCCCGACTTGTCGATGCCGACGATATCATCCCAGCCACGTTCGATCAGGTGATGCGCAATTGATGCGCCCACAATGCCGCCCAACCCAATAATTACAACTTTCGCTTTTTGTGGAAATTCTGCCATCACATGCACCCTCGAACTTTGTTGCGCCGAATCTAGTACACGCAATGACGCGACTACAGTCGATCCACGACATAAAAATGTAGCGATCCGCCAAATGCCTCGCCTGTTCGAGACATCCGCGGGCAGCCATTCTCCTGCACTCCGGCAAGGTACGCCTATACAGGCCAGCCGCGAGGTTCCGGATTCATTTTTTTGAACAGGCGGAGAGCTGCAGACCATGGATCTTCGCGCAGGGAGGCGAGAAAGTCGGCAGCTCAGTTGCAAGCTGCGACGATCGTCGTCGCTGAAGGCTTTTTTCACGCCGCCGAGCACTCCGGCTGGTTTCGAATATCACCTGCAGTTTGGGTTCGTGTACATTCTCGATGTCTTCGCGCAGGTCGCCTCGCTGATCATCGGAATTTTCCTATGAAGGTCGACCGGCTCCGTGCTGGCGGGCCCGACTCTTCCTATAACGCGCGATTCCCGATATCGAATATCGAGTAATCTATTTTTGATGGCGAGGAATGGAATATCAGGATCTTCTTTCCGGTTTTGTCCGGCCCACGTCCTCCATCACGCCGCAGAGGGCAATCTGCACGGCCTGTGGATGATCGAAGAACTGGCCCGGCATGGCTACAAAGTCAGCGCCGGGACGCTCTACCCCATGCTGCACTCCCTGGAGAAGAAAGGTTATCTGACCTCACGTATCGAACGCGTCGGCCGCTCGCACCGGCGGATCTGCAACGCTACACCCTACGGCCTTGTCGCTCTCGAAAAAACCAAGGAAAAAGCCAAGGAGCTATTTCGTGAAATTCTCCCAGACAACACTGCCTGAGTCTGCAGTCGAGCGCCCGCGTGGCAATCCCGGTGAAGTCTTTCGCGTATTCCTGAAGCTCGGGCTGACCTCCTTCGGCGGACCGATCGCGCATCTCGGCTATTTCCGGGACGAGTTGGTGGTGCGGCGCAGATGGATCGACGAGGCCGGCTATGCCGATCTCGTGGCGCTTTGCCAATTTCTACCGGGGCCGGCGTCAAGCCAGGTCGGCTTTTCGCTCGGTATCCTGCGCGGCAACGGCTTGCTTGGCGGGCTCGCTGCCTGGTTCGCTTTCACCATGCCATCGGCCGCCATGCTCCTGGTCTTTGCGCTCGGTGCCGCGGCTTTCACCGGACCCGTAGCAGAAGGCTTCCTGCACGGCCTGAAGCTGGTAGCCGTTGCCGTTGTCTCGCAGGCGATCTGGGGTATGGCGAAGGTTCTTACACCTGACCGCGAGCGTGCCGGCATTGCGTTGGCCGCCGTTGCGATCACTGTGTTCATCGGGGGAACGTTCGGCCAGACCGGCGCGATCGCACTTGGTTCTGTTGCCGGGCTCTGGTTTTGTCGCGCGGTCGTCCCTGTACAGGCCGGACGTCTCAGCTTCCCAGTCTCGCGCCGGGGCGGCGCGATCGCGCTCATCGTCTTCGCGGTCTTGTTCTTGGTCCCGCCCCTTATTGCAGGCTTCACTGGCCATGAGGCTGTCGCGCTGTTCGACGCCTTCTATCGCTCGGGCTCTCTGGTGTTCGGTGGGGGACATGTCGTGCTGCCGTTGCTTCAGGCGGAAGTGGTGACGCCTGGTTGGGTGACGAACGAGGCTTTTCTCGCCGGCTATGGCTTGGCGCAGGCAGTGCCCGGACCGCTTTTTACCTTCGCCGCTTATCTCGGCGCGGTTATGGGGCCTGCACCCAACGGGCTCGCCGGGGCGGTCATCGCCCTTGTCGCCGTCTTTTTGCCGGGCCTGCTTTTGGTTTACGGCATGCTGCCGTTCTGGGACGCGCTTCGGCTGCGAGCCGCGGCACAGGCCGCCATGCGCGGCGCGAACGCCGCCGTCGTCGGGATCCTTGGTGCGGCGCTCTACAGCCCGGTCTGGACGAACGCTGTACTCTCGCCCGTGGATTTTGCACTCGCACTCGCAGGGTTTCTCTTGCTTGTCGTCTGGAAAATGCCACCCTGGATCGTCGTCTTGGTGCTGGCAGCAAGCGGTGCGCTTCTCCATCCCATTTGAGGACCTTTGGGCAAGGGCAAGCATCTACCAATTATCGGGGGTAAAGTAACGAGAGCTACAACGGAGGAAAATTCCATGTCAGGCATCAGCGTGCGTTACATCGTTGACGACGTCGACGCAGCAGTCGATTTTTACCAACAGCATCTCGGCTTCTCGGTCGCGTTTCGTCCCGCGCCAGGCTTCGCCATTCTCACCAAAGATGGGTTTCGCCTTCTCGTAAGCGCAATGACCGGACCAGGCGGAGCGCCACAGGCGATGCCGGATGGGCGCAAGCCGGAGCCCGGCGGCTGGAATCGCATTCAGATCGAAGTTACGGATATAGAGGCGCAGGTCGCAGCACTGCGCCAAGCCGGCGCACGGTTCCGCAACGACATCTTGCAAGGAATGGGCGGCAAGCAAATCCTTCTCGAGGACCCCGCGGGAAATCCGATCGAACTGTTCGAAGCGCCGAAGAAATGAGCTTTGCCAAATGCGCAGCCAATGGAGCCCTCAAACGCTAGGGACATCGGAAGCGCTTGTGCGCTGATCCGGGATGGCGCAGGTCGCGCCGCCCAAAAGGCGCGAGCGGGTGAGAAAACGTTTCTCGCGCCCATTGTCGAGCGAAAACATGCCGCCGCGGCCGGGGACGACATCGATGATCAGTTGCGTATGCTTCCAGGCTTCGAACTGGCTGGCACTGATATAGACAGGCACGCCCCCGATCTCGCCAAGTTTCACATCTGTCTCCCCGACGCGGAATTCAGGTGACGGGTAACACATCGGCGACGACCCATCGCAGCAGCCGCCGGACTGGTGAAACAGGATATCGGGATGGTCGCGGCGGATTTCGCTAATCAGAACAAGCGCCGCATCCGTTGCAAGCACGCGTGGTTCACCGGTAACGGTCGTTTCCATCCTGGTTCCTTCATGCCGAAAAGCCTCCTCCCGAATAGGGAGAAGGCAGCAATTTATGACCAACCCGTTCCTCAGAAGAAGCCGAGCGCCTTCGGGCTGTAGCTCACGAGCATGTTCTTGGTCTGCTGGTAATGGTCAAGCATCATCTTATGTGTTTCGCGGCCGATACCAGACTGCTTGTAGCCGCCGAAGGCCGCATGTGCCGGATAGGCGTGGTAGCAATTCGTCCAGACGCGCCCCGCCTGGATCTCGCGGCCGAAGCGGTAGGCGCGGCTTCCGTCACGCGTCCAAACGCCTGCTCCCAGGCCGTAAAGAGTGTCGTTGGCGATCTCCAGCGCTTCCTTCTCATTCTTGAAGGTCGTGACCGATACCACCGGGCCGAAGATCTCTTCCTGGAAGATGCGCATTCTGTTATGGCCCCTGAGGATCGTCGGTTTGACATAATAG
>NZ_JABEPH010000333.1:0-6810 GCF_013004495.1 Rhizobium sp. SEMIA 4085 | reverse complement strand
GCATTGAGGCGGGTGCCGAGGACTATCTCCGCAAACCGATCAATCCCGTCCTGTTTAAAGCCCGCATTGCCGCCTGCCTCGAGCGTCGTCGTTGGCGAACGCTCGAAAAGCAATATCTGGCGCAGATAGAATTCGAGAAGGAGCGGGCAAACGCCCTACTTCATGCGATTCTTCCGAAGCAGGTGGTGAAGCGGCTTGCGGACGGAGAGGAAGTGATCGCCGATCGCATCGATATGGTGACGATTATTTTCGCCGATATCGTCAACTTCACGGAATTTGCAGCGCGAACGCCGGCTGCAGCACTGGTCCGGAGACTGGGAGACCTGTTTAGTCGTTTCGACGAACTTGCTGATCAATATGGCATCGAAAAGATCAAGACGATCGGTGATGCCTATATGGCCGCGTCGGGACTACTGGACCCTCGCGTGGATCACGCCGTCGCCGGCGTTGCGTTCGCCAAGGCACTGCTGGCCGAAATGTCTGGACGAGTCGATGATGGCTCAGCGCTCACCTTGCGGATTGGCATTCAT
This sequence comes from Rhizobium sp. SEMIA 4085, assembly GCF_013004495.1. Classification (NCBI taxonomy): domain Bacteria; kingdom Pseudomonadati; phylum Pseudomonadota; class Alphaproteobacteria; order Hyphomicrobiales; family Rhizobiaceae; genus Rhizobium; species Rhizobium sp. SEMIA 4085. Next base: position 6,280 of record NZ_JABEPH010000333.1, on the reverse strand, counting down.
AGCGGGCCGGTCATCGCTGGCCTAATCGGTCGGAAACGCTTTGTCTATGATGTCTGGGGACACACGGTGAATGTCGCAAGTCGCATGGAGTCTTGCGGCGCACCGGGTCAAATTCAGATATCGCAAGCCACGTTCGATGCAATTGGCGAATGGCGTATGCCCGCTCGCCGGGAAATCATCAATATTCGCGGCATCGGGAGATGCACAACCTACCTTTTGGAATAACACATCCTGTCGCCGTGCTCCATCGTCCCTGTTGCAAAGAACGACCGCTGGTGCAGAACGGTTCGTGGTTGCTGTTTCAAGCCGCGTAGATGCCGAAATGCGTGCTGATGAGACGATAGCCCCATCACGCTGTGGACGAAGTGCGGATCAGGCTTCCCTATACGATTTATGACAACCGTTGCGATCAAGAAAAGATTTGCGCGAAGAGAGATAGATTGTGAATTGCCTGGTTAAATGTGCAGGTCGGCGGTTCTAGCTAAGCCGATCAAGGCGAGCAATTTGGGAACGTGAAGAGTCGGTCGTATCTGGAATCAGACCACAGATGAACGCAACGCGACGCACAGCGTATTCTCCTTCAGGGGTTTGAAGGACATGTGTCGCTGCAGGGGCGTTGCTGGCGCCCTCTGCAGAAGAAGATCCAAGCCTTCACGTCGAACGCAAGCGAACTTGAAAGCTCCCGATAGGCCGCGATCTGTTGCTGGAGCAGCGCGATTTTCTGTTCCACCATGCCGATGGCATCGGCTCCGGCGATGAACCGGCGGGGCAGCTCCGGCTGATTGACCAGGGTGATCAAGGCTTGGGCGAGTTTTGCGGAATCACCGCTTTGCTGGCCGCTGGCGGATTTCCAGAAGTCGAGGTGTTTTGCGCGCCTTTCGTCGTAGTCGTTCACAGACGGCGGGGCATATCGGGTGGGTTCGTCAGCAGCAGCTCCGTTCGGAAGAAGCCCGGATTGACGATCACAGTCTCAATACCGAGTGGTGCCACCTCCGCCTGCAGCGATTCCATTTACATCAGCCGTCGCTAAACAAGAAAACGACATTCGTGATTACGCCAACGCAAGTGTAGAGCCGGTCAAAAAAGTGTCACAATCGGCGGAATAGCTCCGGCGCCAATCCGTTATCCAGCCGTTCCAGCAGGAGCGACGGCCATAACATGCTTGCGTTTACTAACCCCACGAAAGCCTCCAGCCGCGCGCTGCGCGCCGAATATATGCGGCTGAAACGTTCTGAAAGCCAACGTCATTGGTCAGCCATTCGTGGGATCACTATGTTTTATGACAAACAGATGACACGGCAGAGCGATGGAAAATCTCAAAGTTCGCACAGAAGACATTGATGACTTAGCCAAATTCACGCGCTTTAGCTTTGCCGATCTGCTACGGCAGATCAGTCAACTTCGCTGGCTCATATGGGCCATAACAGTGATCGCCCTCTGCACGGTGGGCAGTGTCTTGACGGCCGTCTTCCTGCCAGGTTCCCGAGCCGTTCTTCTCGGGGAAGACGGCATCATCGAAACCGGCGGCGCCGTATGCCTGGCAAGCGTTGTGCTTTTGGCAGGTTCAGCTGCTATCGTATCTGGGCCGCGCGCGGCTTTTTTGCTGGGCGGCCTGTTTGGCCTCGTCGAGTTGATGGATGAGACAAGCTTTGGCGCTCGCATCCTTGGATTTCAACCGCCAGCTCTCTACGGTGGAGGCGAACTCGATGGCGTCCACGATTTGCTGATCCTGGCCTACCGGCTTCTCGGCGATCTCAGTCCAAGTCTTGGCTGGGCACTGATTGGACTCATTCTTGCTGTTTCTCTCGGCTCATTACTCTTTGCGCTGAGAGTCGTATGGAACACGCGCATTGACGCAAGATGGCCGCGGCTTTCCAACCACGTGCTGATTTTCCTCCACGTCGGATTGATCGGCGTGGCGCAGGTGGTCGATGTAGCCACGACCTCCCGCACATTCTCTGCGGTGGAAGAACTACTGGAGTTCAATGCCGCCGTCTTGCTGTTGTTCTACGTCGCTCAGCAGGTCGTGGAAACCACGCGACGATCGAGATCGGGTCGATCGCGCCCCTGAGCGCGATGGCGGCGCGATAGAACGTGCGGCAGGTAATCCCCTCTGGAAGCCTTAACGACCAGAGAGGCAGTCGCGCTCCGAACCATAGTCATCTTCTGCAGAGACTTCGCTAATGCGGCTGAGACCCACTCATAATTCTGGAGCTGCTGCGGGCGTCACTCCGTCAGTGTCAGGTCATCTCCCATACTTTGCGCCACTCGGTGAACTCGGGGGGCGAATCTGATGCCGCGCGAAAATTACCTCGTGGAGCGTCGTTAACTCCGCTTCAGATCTCGACGCCAGGAGAGACCAATGTCAGTGTTCAAACTGTCAACATGGCATTGCTGGTCGCCTCAGCGGCCGCTGATTTTGCCAAGATAAATTGGCCTCGACGCTCGAAGCCGTATCGAAGGCTTACTGCGACAGTGCAGTTCCCAGCTCGACATAGGTCTCCGCCAGACGTCGGAGGCTTTTTGCGGCTTTTGACCGTCTCTGATGACAAGAGGGTACTGCAACGGACCGGCAAGGCGGGATTGTCGAGCCATGACCAAGGAAGCCTCAGATATGTCCACACAGTCAATTAAGTAGAACGCATCAGCGCTGAACGGCGCACCAGTTCTTCGCTGACAAGCCAAACAGTGAGACAGCGCAGTCGATTGTGGCGGTTCGCTGAGCATCAGTCTAAGAGCGTCGCGGGCGCATTGGGCATCGCACCACTTCAGGGCACTTTTGCCCGACTTGGGACCGACAGGCCATCTTCATTTCCGGGGCCGAACCCCGCCAACCTTGCCATCCAAAGAAAACGCGGCTATATATCTGGATATAGCATGGAGGCAGGCGATGAGCAACAGTGCGCAGAAGAGAGCTCTCGAGAATTATCGGTCCCGCCTGGCCGAGCGTGGCATCGCACGGTTCGAGATCCAGGCGCTCGACGCCGACCGCGATCTACTCCGATCCCTTGCCCGGAAACTGACGGAGGAAGGTCCGGAAGCCGGACAGCTCCGCCGGACCATACAGCAGGCAGTGGCGGGTGAACCTTCGAAAGTGGGCGGCATTCTCGCGGCGTTGCGTCGCTCACCTCTGGTTGGCGCGGATCTCGACCTTAGCCGGCCGCGAGAAGAGGGGCGTAAGGTCGATCTGTGACGCGCTACCTCCTTGATACAAATATCATCAGCAACGTCATAAAGCCGGAGCCGTCGGGCTCGCTGCTGACGTGGATGGGCGCGCAAAAGGACGAAGATCTCTTCATTTCTTCGCTTACCGTCGCCGAAATCCGCCGAGGTATCTTAGAGAAACCAAAGGGCAAGAAGCGCAGCAGCCTTGAAGCTTGGTTCGCAGGCCCCGAGGGTCCGCAAGCGCTGTTCGCTGGCCGTGTCTTATCGTTCGACGAGAAAGCTGGCCTCGTCTGGGCGCGGTTGATGGCCAACGGCAAAGCTAAAGGCCGATCGCGAAGCGCGCTAGACACAATCATTGCCGCCGTAGCCGAAGCGAACGAGTGCGTCGTCGTGACCGACAATGAAAAAGACTTCGAGGACGTGCAGATCATCAACCCTCTCCGTACCTCTGGGAGCCACCAGGAGGTAGGCAGATGACGATAGCTCGAACGGTCCGGCCGGTTCACTTCGAGGATTTCAGCGGCACAGAGTTTGAAACGCCTCTTGCCTCACCGTTGCGATGGCTGGACGGATCTCGCTTGGTTCGGCCAAACGGGAAGCGACCGAGGCGGCAAGGCTGCCAGATGCCCTGCAACTGCATCGCATTCACAGAGCCCAGAATATTAACTCAGGAGTTTCGGCGCCAATTGCCAGGCGTCAGGCCGGCGATACTCGAAAAAACCCGCGTGAAATGGCTCTGATCCGCGAAGCCGCAGGCGATGGCCACCTCGGCAAGTGGCGCGTTCGAGGCCCGAAGCAACTCGCGGGCGCGATTCACCCGCTCGCTGAGAAGCCATTGATATGGTGTCATCCCAGTCGTTTCCCGAAAAGCGCGAATGAAATAGCCGCGAGACAGATTGCAGACCTTCGCGACCTCCGAAATCGAGATGTTGCCGTCGAGGTTTTCGAGAAGCAGACTTTTTGCCAGTTGCTCATGCGAACGCGACAGGCTTCGTGATCTGTTGGAGGCCGCGATGGACCGACCGCCATAGCGTTGGACCAGATAGGTCCCGATGGCAGTCGCCATTTGGTCGACGAACAGCGCGCTTGCCTCCTCGGGTTTTTCGAGTGCCGGGGTCAGCGCGCGACAAAGATTGGCAAGCACGATATCTTTTGAAGCGGTTTCGGCCGCCAGCGACGTCACGCCAGGAAGTTCAGCGCCTTCGGCAATCCTGATGAGAGACGCAGGCGAAATTTCAAGCAGAAGGAAATCGAAAGGACCGCTAAGATCTGCCTTGTAGCCTTCGGAGAGATTGCGGATATAGATCGAATTTTCCGTAAAATCGTGGTTGGTCGCATGATGTTGATGATAGATGCGCCGCGTATGGCCACCGAGCGAAGATACGCCGACAACGAAACCTCGATCGCTTGCCGACGTCTTGACTTGATCGAGCCGCATGACGCTCGTCGCCTTGCGGAAGACCGCGATATCCGATCCTGCCAAAGCCTGGTTGATCGACAACTGCTTCAGAGGACATCCAAAACCATCCGTCGTCGGCCCAGCGGGTGATTTGATGTGACGGTCGGAAATTCGAACCAAGACGCACAGCCTTCATTTTAAAGACGCTGGAGCTGGGTTCTGACCCATTTTGGTGGCTCAGGCCTTCCGCGCCGACTTCTGGTGGATCGCCGAATCTCTTCGACGAGGATGCTTTTGTTCAAGATAGATGTTTGAAAGGTGTATAGGAACCTTCAAGGCGTGGCATCTCAGCGGACGGCTATACAGTCCCCAGCCCGGATGATCGAGACACATGTGAGTGAAGCGTTGGCGGCCAGTGAGAGAATTGCGGCATGTTTTGGTGTCGAGGCAGCGAGGGCGCTGGCGATCAGGCCTATTCGCGAGGCGAAGCTCTCTGTCGTGCATCTTGACCACTCCTATGATGACGGCGAGCATCCTGTCTTCCTTCCGCCCGATGACGCCTTCCTGGTCATGCTCTATCTCGTCGATGTCGACCATTCCGACATCTGGCCAGACCGACCTCCGGCACCTTTCAAGAGGTATCCCAGGGGCTCGATTTGTCTAATCAGCCTGAAGGATGGAGCCGCAATCTCCATTCGAGGTCGTTTTGAGGTCCTTGCGTTTCATATCCCGAGCTCGCATTTTGACGAGCTGGCGAAGGATGCAGGAGAACCTCGCGTCGACGACCTTGCGACCTGTCGCGGGGTCGACGATCAGGTAATCCGCAATATTGGTGGAGCACTGATGCCGATGTTCGATATGCCGGAAGAGGTCAGGGATACGCTGCTTCCGCATATCGGACTGGCGTTAAACGCCCATCTCGCGCATCGTTACGGACGGTCGCCCGCCCAGCGCCTGTTGGCCAGCGGTCAGCTGTCTCCTATGCAGGAAAAGCGTATCAAGACGTACATAGCTGCGAACTTATCGGAAAACATACCGGTCGATAAAATTGCCGACGCGACCGGTTTTTCATCGGATGAGCTCCGCTCCGGCTTCTTTGATACGACTGGGCAGTCTGTTCTCGAATGGATTTCGGCGTGTCGGATGAAGAAGGCCCAATCACAACTGAGCCGGACCGGTGAGACCATCGCCCAAGTGGCAGAAACGTGCGGTTTTGCGGATGAGAACACATTCGTCGAGACCTTCACGAAGGCGGTGGGTGTCACTCCTGGAGAGTGGCGTTCACGCAACCGGCACTAACAGATTTCACGATCGAGCGGCGCTGCTCTACGACCTTTCCCACGTCCATTCCCGTCGATCTCGGCTTTGAGGAAGAAGCCTAGGAATGTTCTGATGAGGACCAGTTTGGATGGAATTGTTTACCGCGAATCCGGATGCAGCGCTAACAGCCGCACCCGGACTTGCTAATCAGGCCTCGACGAACTTCAAGAGATCGGCGTTCAGGACATCGGCATGGGTTGTCAGCATGCCGTGCGGATAACCCTTGTAGACTTTGAGAGTACCATTCTGCACCAGCTTCACGGACAGCCTGCCGGTGTTGTCGATCGGCACGACCTGGTCGTCGTCGCCGTGCATGACGAGGGTCGGAACGATGATCGCCTTTAGGTCTTCCGTCTGGTCGGTCTCCGAGAAGGCCTTGATCCCATCGTAATGAGC
>NZ_JABEPH010000332.1:0-6821 GCF_013004495.1 Rhizobium sp. SEMIA 4085 | reverse complement strand
AAACAATGTCGTCGAAGCCGACGAGGCCGGAGCGCGAACGGCGGCCCGAGCGGGCCCGCACTTCACGCTGGTCCAGCTTCATTGCATTGGCGATCGAGGTTGCGATGCGCTCCGGTGAAACGGGCTTGACCACGAAATCGAAGGCGCCGGCACGCATGGCCTGCACTACCGTTTCAATGCCGCCCTGCCCGGTCTGCACGATCACCGGGATCTGCGTGCCGAGTTCATGGAGCGCTTCGAGGAATTCGAGGCCGGTCATTTCCGGCATCATCAGGTCGAGAAGGATGACATTGAACAGACCACTGTCACGCTTGACCATCTCCAGGCCGATGCGGCCGTTCTCAGCCTGATGGACGACATGCCCGTGGCGCTCGATTGCGTTCTTCAGCAGACGGCGTTGTACCGGGTCGTCCTCGACCACGAGAATCTGCCCTGCACCCTTGAGCTCACTATAACCGGTCATTGTCGCCTCACTTCATGCGAAACCTGCGGGCACTCTGGCAGAAAGGCTTGAACATCCAGTTTTGAGAAATAATTGCATTTTAACGATTGTGGCGATACCGAATCCGTATCGAAGCGGGGCCTCCAGCATCCCGAAAGCCCCTTGATACGGGGCCTTCCGGCGCTTAGACAGTCAGACCTGTTCGAAATGAGGAAGAGGAACCAAGCCATGAATTTCGTGCTCCCCGGCGCCGGTCTTAATTTTTCGGCAACAGTTGCCTCGGCCGCGGCTGATCCGGCGCTCGGCGACCTCCCGATCTGGAAGCTGCAGGATCTCTACCCTTCCGCCACCTCGACCGCCTTCACCAGCGACATGGAAAAGGCGGGCCGCAACGCGCTCGCCTTCGAGGAAAAATGGAAAGGCAAACTTGCCGATGCGGCGGCCCAAATAGGCGCTGGAGGCATCGGCGAGGCGCTGAAGGAATACGAGGCGCTGGACGATCTCATCGGCCGTCTCGGCTCTTTTGCCGGCCTCACCTATTTCTCGGATACGACCAACCCGGTCAACGGCAAGCTCTACGGCGACGTCCAGGCGAAGATCACCGAATTCTCCGGCCACCTTCTCTTCTTCGCGCTGGAGCTGAACCGCATCGACGACGCGGTGATGGATGCATGCATGGCAAACGACCCTGAGGCCGGCCATTACCGCCCCTGGCTGATCGACCTGCGAAAGGACAAGCCCTACCAGCTGGAAGACAAGCTGGAACAGCTCTTTCTCGAAAAGTCGATGACGAGTGCGGCTGCGTTCAATCGCCTCTTCGACGAGACCATGGCCGAGCTCCGCTACAATATCGACGGCGAGAAGGTGCCGCTCGAAGTCGCGCTCAATCTTTTGCAGGACAAGGATCCGGAAGCGCGCCGCAAGGCGGCAATGGCGCTCGCCGAAACCTTCAAGGCGAATATCCGCACCTTCACGTTGATCACCAATACGCTTGCCAAGGACAAGGATATTTCCGATCGCTGGCGCGGCTTCGAGGATATCGCCGACAGCCGTCATCTGGCAAACCGCGTCGAGCGCGACGTGGTCGATGCGCTGGCAGCTGCCGTCAAGCAGGCCTATCCGCGCCTGTCGCACCGCTATTACAAGATGAAGGCGAAGTGGCTCGGAATGGACCAGATGAATTTCTGGGACCGCAATGCGCCCTTGCCGGAAACCTCCAATGCAGTGATTTCCTGGGGCGAAGCGAAGGACACCGTTCTTTCGGCCTACGGCAATTTCGCGCCGGAAATGGCAGCCATCGCCAAGCGCTTCTTCGACGAGCAGTGGATCGACGCGCCCGTGCGTCCCGGAAAGGCGCCCGGCGCCTTCTCTCACCCCACGGTTCCCTCAGCGCACCCCTATGTGCTGGTCAACTACATGGGCAAACCGCGGGATGTCATGACGCTTGCCCATGAACTCGGCCACGGCGTTCATCAGGTGCTGGCGGGCGCACAGGGCGCGCTGATGTGCCAGACCCCGCTGACGCTTGCCGAAACCGCATCCGTCTTCGGCGAGATGCTGACCTTCCGCGCACTGCTTGACAAGACGACGGACAAGCGCGAGCGCAAGGCGATGCTCGCCCAAAAGGTCGAAGACATGATCAACACCGTCGTGCGCCAGATCGCCTTTTACGAATTCGAACGCGAGCTTCACACGGCCCGCAAGGCAGGCGAACTGACCGCCGAGGATATCGGCGAACTCTGGCTTTCGGTTCAGTCGGAAAGCCTCGGTCCGGCGATCAGGATCTCCGAGGGATACGAGACCTACTGGGCCTATATCCCCCACTTCATCCACTCGCCCTTCTATGTCTACGCCTATGCCTTCGGAGACTGCCTGGTGAACTCGCTCTATGCCGTCTACCGGAAAGCCGACAAGGACTTCCAGGACAAATATTTCGAGCTTCTCAGGGCCGGCGGCACCAAGCATCACTCTGAACTCCTGAAGCCTTTCGGCCTCGACGCCACCGATCCGTCGTTCTGGAGCAAGGGCCTGTCGATGATTGAGGGGCTGATCGATGAATTGGAAGCGCTTGATAAGGCTTAAGACGCAACTCAAGGTCAGGGGCTAGCCGAAGGCCCTGACCTTGAGCTTCGGCCGTCGGTGCAAGCAGCCAGGCATTGCGCAACGCTTACGAGGAACGATGAAGGTAATCCCTTCTCCCTCATTCCCGTGCTTGTCACAGGAATCCAGTGGGCCCAAGGCCTTGGGCGCGGGAGACTCTTTGAAACGAAAAAAGTCATTCGCGACGCGGATGCGCCGGGACTGGAACCCTGTGACAAGCACGGGAATGAGGAAATCGGGGGCGACCGATCTCAGCAAATGGGAGCGCGGATGACAATTTCTCGGTCTTGCATCCTCTTCCGCGACGACACGACCGGCGAAGTCATGCTCTTCGCCGATCCCGCCGAGATCATCATCGCCCGGACGCGTGCCGAATTCTTCGCCGGCCTCGCACGGATGGAGACGGCCAAGACGGAAGGAAAGTGGCTGGCAGGATATCTGTCTTACGAAGCGGGCTATCTCTTCGAGGAAAAACTCGCAGGCTTCGTGCAAGAGAACAGGCAGACGCCATTGCTCTGCTTCGGCATCTTCGACGCCCCAAAGAAGGATGGGCATCCGCTCGCGCAGCCGAAACAGCGTCTCGACAACGAGGAATTCCTAAAAGCGCCCAAAGCCGCTTGGGCATTCCCCGCATACAAAGAGCGCTTCGAGCGATTGCATCGTTATCTGCGCCAGGGCGATTGCTATCAAGCAAACCTCACCATGCCCATCGAAGCACGTTGGAATGGAGATCCGCGCGCGGCCTTCTGGTCGCTGATTGAACGTCAGCCGGTGAAATACGGTGCGCTGATCGATCTCGGCGGCCCCGTCATCCTGTCCCGCTCTCCCGAGCTCTTCTTCCGGACGGACGAGGAAGGCTGGATCGAGACGCATCCGATGAAAGGCACCGCCAAGCGCGGCGCCGATGCGGCCGAAGATGAAGCCATTGTCGCGGCGATGCGGCACGATATGAAGACACAGGCGGAAAACCGGATGATCGTCGACCTGCTTCGCAACGACATCTCGCGCATCACGAAGGTCGGTACGCTCGATGTTCCGAAGCTCTTCGAGATCGAGACCTACCCCACACTGCACCAAATGGTAAGCCATGTGCAGGCGAAACTTCTTCTTGACCTTTCCATCCTCGATATCTTCGCCGCCCTCTTCCCTTGCGGCTCGATCACCGGCGCACCGAAGCTCAGCGCCATGCACATCCTGCATGAACTCGAAGACACGCCACGCGACGCCTACTGCGGCGCGATCGGCATGATCTCTCCGGCAGGCGCCATGCGCTTTTCGGTTGCGATCCGCACGATCAGCCTTTTTGACGATGGCAAGGCAATCTTCAATGTCGGTGGCGGCATCGTCTTCGATTCCACTGCGGAAGCCGAATATGAAGAATGCCTTCTCAAGGCGCGCTTTGCGATCGGTGACCAGGAAATCGCGCGATGAGCGACTTCTCGCTGATTGAGACATTGCGGTTCGAACCGGGGACCGGCTTCATGCGCCTGCGGCTTCATCTTGCCCGTCTGACGCGCTCGGCCCGGCGGATCGGCTTTGCCGAGCCGCGACATGCGCTCGATGAGCTCAATGCCTCCGTCCAAGGCGCGACGGGCGCTCTGCGCATCCGGCTGACCTTCGATGCGCAGGGCCGCATAGAAGTCACGACCGCGCCTTTCACACCGCTTGCGCCAGGCACGGTGTGGAGCATCCGCATCGCTTCGACCCGCCTCGACAGCGCCGACAAGCTGCTGCGGATCAAGACCACCCGCCGCACGGTCTACGAAGCCGCCCGCGCCGAATACACGCCGCAGCAGGCGGACGAAGTGCTAATGCTGAACGAACGCGGTGACGTCTGCGAAGGCACGATCACTTCAGTCTTCCTCGGCGATGCTTCCGGCATCCTTCGCACCCCGCCGATTTCCTGCGGCCTGCTCGCTGGCGTGCTGCGCACCGACTTGATCTGTCAGCGCAAAGCCCGCGTCGGTCGCATCCGCCTGGACGATTTGCACAACGCCCAGATCTACGTTGGAAATTCGCTTCGCGGCCTCATCCCCGCACGGCTTGTCATCTAAGCCGCGCAACTCCTCAAAAGAAGATGGATGGCAACGTTCCAATCGAATATTCAACAGGTTCGCAACTATAGGGCGGAAGGATTTTGCCATGTTCATACTGGCGCTCACCTATGTGAAGCCGAACGAAGAGGCCGATAAGCACATGGAGCCGCATATGGCCTGGGTCAAGGAAGGCTATGCCAAAGGCTGGTTCCTTGCTTCCGGCCGCAAGGTTCCCCGCACCGGCGGCGTCATCCTCGCTATCGGCAGTCGTGCCGAGATCGAGACCTGTGTCGCCGCCGATCCATTCATAGTTCACGGCATTGCAAGATATGAGATCACAGAAGTCGCGGTGACGACGGTGGCCGCCGGGCTGGATATCCTGAAAAACTAGAGTCTCTTACAAAGGGGCTGACGCTGCACAGGGCCGACCTCGTTGCGGAGCTTGCCCATGTTCGCTCGCTGATAAATCCATTTCCGGCCCAAACGCTCTTTATTGTGACGCCGATTTATGGTTAGAGCCGGTCACCTCGCATTTCTCGCGCCATTGCAGAAGAATTCTTAAAGGTTCATCGCCTTCGTCACCTTCCATAGGAGAAAAGAATGACGGAACAGACCCACCCGGTATATGCCGAAATTACCGGTCCGATCGTGATGATCGGCTTTGGCTCCATCGGCCGCGGCACGCTGCCGCTGATCGAGCGCCACTTCAAATTCGACAAGAGCCGGATGGTTGTCATCGACCCGCGTGACGAGCCGGCCGACATGGAGATCCTGAAGAAGTACGGTGTCCTCCACATCAAAGAATACGTGACGAAGGACAACTACAAGGATCTCCTGAAGCCGCTTCTGACCAAAGGCGGCGGTCAAGGCTTCTGCGTCAATCTCTCGGTCGATACCGGCTCGCTCGACATCATGAAGCTCTGCCGCAAGCTCGACGTACTCTATATCGACACCGTCGTGGAACCCTGGCTCGGCTTCTATTTCGACAAGAACATGAAGAACGCCGATCGCACCAATTATGCGCTGCGCGAAACCGTCCGCAAGGAAAAGGCGAAGAACCCTGGCGGTGCTACCGCCGTTTCCACCTGCGGCGCAAACCCGGGCATGGTGTCCTGGTTCGTCAAGCAGGCGCTCGTCAACCTCGCCAACGAAATCGGCGTGAAGTTCGACGAGCCGGATCAGCACGACCGTGAAGGCTGGGCGAAGCTGATGAAGAAGGTCGGCGTCAAGGGCATCCACATTGCCGAACGCGACACGCAGCGCACCAAGCATCCGAAGCCGCTCAACGTCTTTTGGAATACCTGGTCGGTCGAAGGCTTCATCTCCGAAGGCATGCAGCCCGCAGAGCTCGGTTGGGGTACCCATGAAAACTGGATGCCGAAGAACGCCAAGAAGCAGAAGAAGGGCTGCAAGGCCGCGATCTATCTCGAGCAGCCGGGCGCCAATACCCGCGTGCGCACCTGGTGCCCGACGCCTGGTCCGCAATATGGTTTCCTTGTCACTCACAACGAGTCGATTTCGATCGCCGATTATTTCACGGTCCGCGACAAGGATGGCGAAGTCACGTTCCGCCCGACCTGCCACTATGCCTACCATCCGGCCAACGACGCGATCCTGTCGCTGCATGAGATGTTCGGTAACGGCGGCACGTCGCAGCCGGTCCACCACGTTCTCGACGAAGACGAGCTGGAGGACGGCATCGACGAACTCGGTGTGCTCCTCTACGGCCACGAGAAGAACGCCTATTGGTTCGGCTCGCGCCTGTCGCTCGAAGAAACCCGCCGCATCGCGCCCTATCAGAATGCGACCGGCCTGCAGGTGACCTCTGCGGTTCTCGCAGGCATGGTCTGGGCGCTCGAACATCCGAAGGCTGGTATCGTCGAAGCCGACGAGATCGACTACAAGCGCTGCCTAGAAGTGCAGCTGCCTTATCTCGGCCCGGTCGAAGGTCACTACACCGACTGGACGCCGCTTAATGGTCGCCCGGGCCTCTTCCCGGAAGACATCGACACCAAGGATCCCTGGCAGTTCAAGAACATCCTGGTTCGTTCGTAACCGGGCATTCAAATGCGCATCGATGCCCGCCGAAATGCGGGCATTTTTGTAACGCCTGCCGCGTAATTTCGCTTCATCGTTGCAGGAGGCTTGCCATGGCGGCGGGCTCGCGCCATGTTTTTCGAGAATTTCGCGGATAGAGTCCGCTCCGAATCGCCGGGAGAACCATATGACGTTCAGAAACATTC
>NZ_JABEPH010000331.1:0-6839 GCF_013004495.1 Rhizobium sp. SEMIA 4085 | reverse complement strand
GCCACCGGCCTCCACCACTGCTTCGGAAAGGAGCGCTTGGGCCATTCTGGCGGCGGCTTCGATATAATCGCTCCTGTTCCAGGAGGTGCCAGCGAGCGCAAGCGCATAGGCAATCAGCATGTCGCCGTCCGAGGCGTTGTTGGTGTCCGTCACATGCGGTTTGGCTGAAGGGTCCCATTTCCATACAGCAAGTCCATCATCACGCAGCAGGAGTTCCGTGCGGGTGAAATACCATATCTGCTCGAAATCGGCGGGGCTGTTGGAGAGGTAGGCAAGCAACAGACCGTAGCCCTGGCCCTCGCTGTGGCTGATGTTGCCGTTGCCGTTGTCGATGACACGGCCGCTTGGATCGAGAAACTGCACCTTGTAGGCAGCCAACGCCTTTGGATCGACGAGCACCTGTTGGGCCTGAAGGGGTTCGACAGCAATCGCAAAAGCGAGTGCACCAGCCAGCACAGTTGCCACGATCTTCTTCATTTGCCCCTGCCCAATCTGCTCAGCATGCCCGAGGTCGCCATGCCGAGGAGAATCGAAAGAACGACAAGCAGAAAGGCGTAGGAGAGGATATTGGTCGAGAGCCAGTTTGCGGCGATCAGCCTAAAGTTCGCAAGCGACCAAGGCTGCGAGGGCACGAAATCGAAGCGCGAGACCGGCACGGTTTCGATCTCACCGGTCTTGCCGGAATAGGTGGTGATGTGTCCGGAAATCTGCGGCCAGTTGCGCTGCTTCGTCACAGCATCGACACCTTCGCGCAGATCCTTTGCCGAGGGGGCGGCCACGACTGTCCAGGCGCCGGCGCCGGTTGGGCTGGCGCCTTGGGCAACCATCAGGCTCGCCACGTTGGACGGCGTGAAAACGGCTTCCGCCCTCGGTACAAATTGCAGCGAACTCAGCGAGATGTCGAAGTTCTTGCGCAGCCACTCCTGGAACGCCGTGACCTGACCGCGCCATGCGCCGCTGCTCACCTTGGAGCGCCATTGGTCGAAAGCGGAATTGGTGTCCGGCTGGACCACCTGCGTATCCGGTACCGGGCGCCAAGTGGCCTGGCTTGCCGTGGAGATATTCAGTTGGGACAAGACCGCCGCCGGCAATTGCGAGATGGAACCGATGAATACGGCGTCCTGATCACCGATCGTGCCTGGCGAAGTCGTCGGCTCAATCGTCATGGGGCGACCGGAAACAACCGCCATCTGGCCAAGCAGCGTGGCCGCGGCAGAAAGCGTGTCGGCATCGATGCGGTCTATGAAGAGCGGCATCGGACCGGCAAGCCGTCCATAGGGGTAGGCGGTACCGGCCATGGCGGCAAGATTTGGACGCTGCCCGACGCGGGCGAAATCCGGCATGCGGAACTCAGTTGTATCGAACAAGGCAAAGCGCGACGTGGTCGAGGCGGTCGCACCGGGCACACATATGTTGTCATCGCTCGTCGTGAGGATTGCTTCAAGACTGCGCGAGGTGAGGCCCGGCTTGAAGTGGCGCATGGCCACCCGGATCGGCAGGGGACGGAGGATGCCGCCGCCGGTTCCGGTAATGGGCATCGTCGAGGCGATATTGCCGTTGACATAGATGTCGATATGGCTGCCGGGAAGTACGCTGCCGGTATAGGCCGCATCCAGCAGAACCGTCGCTTCTCCATAGGCATTCGCATAGAAGTCGGAAGGAACCGCGACATTGAATTTCGTACGAAAACGCCGACCGGAAAACTCTGTCGTCTTCACGCCCAGATCGGCAAACGTAAGCCGGGTGTCCTGAAGTATCAACGGTGCGTTTGGCGCGCTCCAGCGCTCGGTGGTCAACGCATCGCGCCTGATGCCCGGCGCACGATCGGTTGGGGAGACGATGGTATCGATTGCCGAGGAGATCGCCTCCCACGAAGGGCCACTGATTAGAAGCACGGGCGAGCCAGTGCGCGGGTCGGTGACGAATGTCGCGAGCGCTGCGGACTGAGCCGCCGGCGGCAGATCTGGAAAATAGGGCTGCAGCTCGGAAGTCGTGCCGACGAGAACGGTAAGCTTGCCGGGACCGGCTGCCGGCAGCGTGTCGACGCTGAAGGAGATGGATTGGTTCGGCATACCACTCAGCACCGAGAGCCCCTGTGCGAGGCGAAGCAGCGGCTTCGTCGTGCCAGGCTGCTCAAGGGCTGGAACGAGGAGGTCGAATTCCGTTCGACCGGACCCGTCGACGCCGACCGCACGGATGGCATCCGTGCTTGACAGCTTTGCAGCTTCTTGCCCTTCGAAGCTCAGATGGGTCTGCGCAGGATCGATATTGGACCACAGCTCATAAGTCGACTGGATCGTGCAATCCGTGCGGTGGCGCTGGCTTGCCTCGAAGGTCAAAAGGTTTGCACCGGGCTGTAACAGACCACGCGGAACATCGAAGCTGACTTGGGTAGGTGTGTCGGGCGAGCCGATCTGCTTTTGACCGATCTGACGGTTGTTGATGAGCACGGTGATCTGCGAGGCTTCCGGCGCAACAACGATGGAATTCTGGTAGGCGAAATTGAATTTTGCTGGCGCGGCTGCCTGTTCTGGCGTGAGGTAGACGCTCCACGACTTTCGGTCGTATTCGCCCTCAAGACCGAATTTGTCGAAGGGAACGACGTAGCGCCGCATGCCGCCGGCCTTCTCCGCCGGAGTGCTGTCAGGCTGGACGGTTTGCGGCCGGGCGGGAAAGGATGGGGAAGGTTTCGGCGGAGCGGCAGGGACGGACGGTGCGTCTGGAACTGTAACAGGCGGTGTCACCGTTGGAGCAGGCAACGTCAGGCGCGGCACCATGGGATGAAGACCGGCCGGGCGCTCAGGCGACATGTCAAAGGGCGCGGGCGCAGTCTGAGCCGAGGTGAGCGTCGAGGTGCTGATGACGAACAGTGCAGCGGCAAGACCTGTCCTCATCAGCCGTTCGCCTTTGCCATCTGCTGCTGCGCTTCGCGCTCCGGACGCATGCTGCGGAAGAAATAAATGAGCCCGCGGCTCGTCTGATAGAGCGATAGACCAAGGAACCAGATGGTACCGCGGATGAGGCCCGGATTGCGGCGACGCGATTCCTGAAACTGCGCCCATTGATCGGAATTGGCAAAGATCAAATCGGCGATCAGGCGATGATCAAGCGCGCTCTTCGGGATATACTGGCAGCCGACGGCCATGATATCGCCGTCTTGCTCCATGTTGCGAACGATCAGAGGCAGAGTTTCGAGGTCAGCACCGCTGTAAGGACGGAAGCGGATTTCGCCTTCGGCGCCGATCGTCATTGGGTCCAGCTGCTTGTTGAAGACATGAAGACGCGCTCCGTGGACCGAGACGTCCTCGATGGAGGCGGTATGCCATTTGCCGTTGACGCCGAATTCACAGCGCCGATTGACGCGCACACGCCGCGAAGCGGCTCGCTCGCCGCGCTCCGATACCACGCCTAGCGCGCAGCCTGCCATGATCAGATTGAAAAGGTTCCAGCCGCCGACAACGAGCGTCACATCCGCCTTGTAGGGCTCGGCATAGATGCGATAGATCGTAATGGCGAGCGCAATGATCTGCACGGCAAATATAACGAAAAAGGGCCTGCTGATTTCCGAAAGGCGGCTGACCGAAATCGATTCGTCCTTTGCCGTGACCTTGAAGGTTGGTTTTCGTGGATTGATCATGACGGAAATGACGGCAGGCAAAAGGTGGACTGTCTGCACATACTCGTAAAGTTCCGATATCCACGGCCAGCGGAACGAACCATAAAGATAGTTCTGCATCATCAGGTTCACGAGCATATAGGCAAGTGTATAGGCCAGAAACTCGCCGCCGGAGGCGGTGAATATTTCAAGGTCGAAGAACAGATAAAAGAGCGGTGCGAACAGGAAGATCGTACGGGGGAACGGGAAGAGCCAAAACAGCGGCGAGGACATGTAACAAAGGCGCTGTGGAATCGAAAGGCCGCGCTTTAAGAGTGGAAACCGAAAGCGCAGGATCTGCATCATGCCTTGCGCCCAGCGGCTGCGTTGGCCGATGAAACTTGCGAAGGTGGCGGGCTGCAGGCCGGCGATCAGCGGCTTGTCCACATAAATGCTATTCCAGCCCGCGCCGTGCAACGCCAATGCGGTCTCACAGTCTTCAGTGATGCTGAGGCCGCTAAAGCCATTGGTGGACTGCAGCGCTCGACGGCTGAGAACTGCGGCCGAGCCACAGAAGAAGGCAGCGTTCCATTTGTCGAGGCCCCGCTGGATGATGCCGTAAAACATCTCATTTTCGCTCGGCATCCTGTCGAAAGTGCGCAGATTGCGCTCCAGCGGATCTGGATTGATGAAAAAGTGCGGCGTTTGTACGAGAAAGAGCTTCGGGTCGTCGTCGAAATAGCCGACCGTCTCGCGAAGGAAGTCCCGGGCGGGCGCGTGGTCAGCGTCGAAGACGGCGATGAGCTCGCCCGTCGAATGCTGCATGCCATTGTTGAGATTGCCTGCCTTGGCATGTTCATTGCGGTCGCGGGTCAGGTAATTGACGCTGAGTGCCTCGCAGAGCTGCCTCAGTTCGTTGTGCCGCGCAATGGCAGCCTGGGCTTCGAGCAGCTTGTTGGAATTGCGTTTTTGCAGCGTGCCGCCATCATCCAGCAGCCAGACTTGCAGTTTATCGGCCGGATAATCGATTGCTTTTGCGGCGGCGAGCGTATTGCCGAGGAGATGGGCGTCTTCGTTATAGGTGGGCACGAAGACGTCGACATGCGGGAACCGCTCTTGCTTGACAGGGCGCGACCGGCGCGGCGGAAGTGGGGTCGCGACGATGAAGAGGCTGAGCGCCAGCATGGCGATGCTATACATTTCGGCGAGATAGAGCAGCAGCCCGGGAATGAAGTTTTCAAGCTGGTTGACGGGCGGCAGCGTACTCGTCGTGCGCCAATAGGCATAACGCAGAACGACGGCAGTACCGAAGGCAAGCGCGATCAGGCGCCATGTGCCCTCCCCCTTCAGGATCTTGATCATCGCCATGATCGTCACGACGGTGATACTGGCAATAAGCTGAGTCTGCAGGTTCACCGGCAAGGTGATCAATACGAAGACGCAGAGCGAGACGATCGCCCAGGTGAAGATGCTTCGAGCCTTATGCATCGACGTCCCTTCAAAAGCATGGCCGGGCATTTCAGCACCGGGCTATGCGTTTCCTATCTTCGGCACGCGGCCGTCATGGCCGCATGGCCTATGCAGTCGGGGGAAGGCACGGTGATGCCACCTGCCTTCGCCGCTTGTTGAACGGGGCCCGGCGCCGGCAGCGGCTGGGTATTGGCCCCTGGCGTTTCGAAAGCTGGGTCCGGCAGCGGTACACGCACCCCGATCGGCGCCGGCATGGGCGCTGTTACCGGTGCCTTCACTTGACGTGGCCGACGACGGAGGGCCGCGGCCGGTTCGTAGCCGATTTCCATGGCGCTAGCGCGGAGGCCACCATCATCCGGGTAAACAGGGCTGCCGGCGCGGCCGAGAACCTCATCGGCGCCTTTTACCTCGCCGTAAGGATTCCATATCTGGCCATTGAGCGTGCCGGTGACCGTATAGCCATACATGACGCTTAAGAGCTGACGCTCGCTGGCGCGTGCGTCGCAAAGGCGAAGCCGCACCTGGATCATCCCGAAATTACGCGCTTGCGTATGTGCCGCCTGGCTCGATCGGATCTGCTGCCAGCCATAAAGGCAGGTATCGCCTGCGCGGCTGCGCCCGGAGGCATATGCGAACGGCCCATAGCTATTTTGCAGGAAGGTGTTGTTCCTCGCCATCGCAACGCCCGGCGCAGCCGCGAATGCCTCGCGAGAAATCCCACTCTCGCTGATCATCTTGTAGGGCGCGCCTCCCGCTCCCGGATTGGACCCACTTGCCCCATAGAATTGCACTTTCAGGAAATTCTGCCCCGGCACGGAAGAGGACGTATAGAGTGAAAGCATCTGCTCCACGCCGTTGCCGCGCGTGGTTTCGACGACACTCACGATGGCCGGGCCACCGGGGGGCGGAAGAATGAGTGCCTTTTCGCTGGGCACCGTCTCGGGCGCCGAGGGCTGCCTGACGCTGCCGCTCGTCGACGCACAGCCGGCCAACAAGACCGCCGCGACCACCGATATCAACCCGAGCAAGCGCATTTTGGGTGCCGCCGCAAAATCGTCTTTCCAGATATCCATCGGCACTTCGCGCAATGGATGTTCGAATCAACGACCGACCGGCCGTTAACGAGGAATAAACGGCGGATACGGTTAATCAAACGTTAAAATCGAGCCCCTTGTGACCGTCACCCGGCCGCTACGACGCAGCGATCTCCATAATCGCCCGTTGCGCCTTCTCATGGCGCGACGCGCCCGTTTCGTGCCGCTGGCGAGATTGATCTTCGACACCTGACCACGAAGATCTAAGCACTTTTGCTGCTCACCGCATTGCCACGGTCCAAAGTGGTTTGTTATTCTTTAGATAAGCTTTCTGTCATATACGATCGAGGACCCGGTCGTCACACGGCCGCAGGATAACGCGTTCTGGTAGAGCTCTGCGTTGACTACAACGAGGCTCGCTCTAGTTCTGATACGGAACAGGTTTGGGTTCGGCAGGATGTATCGATAACGGACCACGTAAGCGAGGCGGGTTGAGGAGGGTGACCCCATGCCGGAAAATCGTGCGAACTGGCCTCAGCCGGCTCCGCAGTCCGAATCCGGCAGCCACGTCGAGGGGCTGTTTTCGCTCTGGGATCATGATCTCAGGCTCGTCGACTGGTCTGAAAAGCTGAAGGAGCGCCTGGATCTTGCTGACGAGGCACCACTAACCTTGGGGGATGTGTCTCCCGACGTGGCAAAGACCGAGCTGGCTGCGCTCGTTCGTCTCGTCGTCGATACCG
>NZ_JABEPH010000330.1:0-6865 GCF_013004495.1 Rhizobium sp. SEMIA 4085 | reverse complement strand
CGTCTATTTGGACGTGTGGATGCCGGCCCGGGGCGCTCCTCTCCGCGATGAGCGATTTCTCCGGTTTCTGTTGTTCCCCGATAAGCGGCTGACCATTCAGGTTCAGAATGCGATGAAGCTGGATGGTCCGACCGACGAGGTTGGCGACCATGGTTAGAAAGCATACGTCCTCGTCGGAGGGGAAGATGGTGGTGCCATTCCTGACGCGGTCGATCGATAACGTGCCAAGAATTTTCTTCTCAGCCTTTACCGGGACGCCAATAAAGGCAATTGGGACGGTGCCGCTGCTCCGAGACGTTTGAAGATCAGCCTGAAATAGTTCGGACTTGCCAACATCCTTTATGACGAAGGGCGCACCCGTTGTGACGATATGGTCTATTACGGCCTTCGGTATGACGCCGCGATCGGCTGATTGAGAGGGGCGGGGAATGTCGGCAGTTGCGGTAATCTCGGGCTGTCCTTCTGCGGCCAGGACAACGATTGCTCCGTGCCGTATTTGCAGAAACGAAGAGAGGATGTTCACGACATTGGCAAGCGTGATCTCTAGCCGGGCATGGGCGGTCAGGACCTTCGATATCTCATAGATTCCGCTGAGCAGGATGTCCGCTTGGCGCATCGGTTTAGCAGGGAGTGCAGGCAGAGCTTCTACCCCATCGACCGATCGCGCGGGCATGTGAACCATTATAAAGCCTTTAGTTGTCTATGACGGATCTCAAAAACCTCTGTTTGTACATATTCATATGAACCTGTGATACGGGTTTTCAAGATTACAAGCCGATCTTAGCAAAATTGCTGCAGCGCTTGGCTGCAATCGCGGTGTTGGTTCCAGGCTCTTGGGCATATGCAAGCGGTTACCCGAACTTGAAGAGAACACCAAAGCCGCCTTTTGGGTAATTCCACTCGATCTCACCACTTGCCTCGCACAGTACTCTGCACGTGCCGCACTCCATGCACCCGTCGGTTGTGATCTCCACTTGGCCCTGGTCGTTCAATTCATAGCATTTGGCCGGGCAGACACTCGTCAGGGCGTACAGATTTACGCTCGGGGACTGGTGCGGTCGCACTTTAATGTGCGGGCGGCCTGAATCGACCACATAGCGGTTTTGGTAAAGCTTGTCCTCTACGCGTATGTTGGTCACTGCGATCGTCATCTCATCTCTCCTTCAGCGCCAGGCGAATGCAAAGCGGACTGCGTCACTGACCAGCCCCCAGCGCGAGCGCGCCTTGATGAAGGCGGCCGTCGTCGCCCGTTCCTTCTCGATCTTCGGGGTGCTGTCCACTCGCATGAAGTTCTGCGCGGCCTGCGACAGCAATTTTGGATAGGTCGTGAAGAAATTGCGGGAATTGGTGTGCAGCAGGGCAGGCATGTCCTTGTATTTCCGCAAGTCTTTGATGACAAATGACTTCTCCAGCATCGACTTGTAAAGGGCGAGGTTCTCCTTGATCATCGGCTTGCCGCGATTCTTGATCTGGACGATAGCTTCGCCGGCGATGCGCCCCGACGTCATGGCGAGATTGGATCCCTCGCGGTGCACGGCATTGTTGAGCTGCGCCGCGTCGCCGACGACGACCCAGCCGTTGCCAAAGAGCGGCGGGATTGCCTTGTAGCCACCTTCCGGAATGAGATGAGCGGCATATTCCTTGACTTCCGAACCCGCGATCAGCGGCCGGACCGATGGATGGTTCTTGAAGTTTTCGAGCAGGTCATAAGGACTTTCCATTGTCGCGGCGAATTCGGAGACGAGGCAGCCGATGCCGATCGAGATCGACTCTTTGTTGGTATAGAGGAAGGCGAGCCCGGCCATGTTGCGGGAGATAGTACCAGCTGCCTCGATGACGCAGCCTTCATTGGCCTTAAGGCCGAACCGCTGGTCAATCACCTCTTCGGCCAGGAAATGCATTTCCTTGACGGCGAGCGCCACGGTTTCGGGTTTCGGCGTCTGACGCAAACCAGCCCGCGTGCCAAGCAGCCCGTTGACGCCTTCTGCGAGAACGACCACGTCAGCGAGGATCACGTCGCCGGCACGGTCGGTGCGGACGCCGATCACCTTGCCCTCTGTGTCGTGGGCGAGTTCCGTCACAGTCGTCTCGCACAGAAGCGTTGTTCCGGCCTCGCGCACCTTGCGCGAAAACCATTTGTCGAATTGGGCGCGAATGATCGTGTAGCGGTTGGGGTTCGTCTCATTGAAGTCATCCGACCGGTATTGCATCCCGGTGTGGGACGTGTCGTCCATCATCCAGAAGCGCTGCTCGATCAAATGGCGCTCGAGAGGCGCGTCATCTCGGAAATCCGGGATGATTTTCTCCAGCATGTTCGCGTACATGATGGCGCCCTGGACATTCTTAGATCCCGCATATTCGCCCCGCTCCAACTGCAGCACCTTCAACCCGCGGCTTGCCATGGTGTAAGCAGCTGCGTTGCCGGACATGCCGGCCCCGATAACAATGGCGTCGAACTTTTCCTCGGTCATGGCCGTGTCCCCTCAGTTCGCAAGCTTATCGCGACTGTGCGGCGACAGCCGATGGGTGAAGAGTTCCGTCAATGACGGCAGGAAACGGATCGCATCGGTGACGGCGCCGAGGTGCGCGAAATCGAAGATCGGCGCGTTGCGGTCGGTGTTGATCGCTATAATGAGATCAGCTCCCTCGACGCCAACGCGATGCTGGATGGCGCCGGAAATGCCGGCCGCTATGTAGAGCTTCGGCCGGATCGTTTTGCCAGTTTGGCCGATCTGCCGATCAGCCGGCATCCAGCCCTTCTGAACGAGCGGGCGCGAACAGCCATACTCGGCCCCGATCGCCCGCGCGAGATTCTTCACAAGCTTCAGGTTTTCCGCCGCGCCGAGACCGAGGCCTCCGGCAACCACGACATCGGCATAGGCGAGATTGGCCTTTGCCGACTGGCCATCGGACAGGAAGCCGAGGACTTTGGTGACGATCTCTTCCTCGACCATCGGCACCTCGTGTTGAACGACGCGCCCGACCTGATTATTCCCGCGCTGCGGCATGGCCATGACCCTCGGTCGCACTGTTGCCATCTGCGGCCGGCAGTTGAGCGTGTAGATTGTGCATAGCAGGGAGCCGCCGAAGG
This sequence comes from Rhizobium sp. SEMIA 4085, assembly GCF_013004495.1. Classification (NCBI taxonomy): domain Bacteria; kingdom Pseudomonadati; phylum Pseudomonadota; class Alphaproteobacteria; order Hyphomicrobiales; family Rhizobiaceae; genus Rhizobium; species Rhizobium sp. SEMIA 4085. Next base: position 3,774 of record NZ_JABEPH010000330.1, on the reverse strand, counting down.
TCGGCCGGGTCGCCGCGAGGGAGCCGTCCGCATCCACATCGAGTTCGGTGCAGTCCGCCGTGAGCCCTGTCAACAAGGTCGTCGCCACGGAACCGGCCAGATCGCGGCCGAGCGTCGTCGCACCTAAAAGCAGAATCTCGGGTTTGTGGGTAGCAACCAGATCCGTCAATGCTTTGGTGAAAGGCTCGTTCCGGTAGTCGGCGAGCAGTGGGGTCTCGACGATGTAGGCAAGGTCGGCGCCATAAGCAAAGGCCTCGGCGATGGCAAACCAGGTGGCCTCTCCCGGCGGTCCGAGAACGACGCCGGCGAGCTGGACGCCCAGCTTGTCGGCGAGCTTGCGGCCTTCACCGAGCAGTTCGAAGGAGACGGGATGGACATGGCCGCGCTCCAGCTCGATGAAGACCCAGACGTGCCGATAGTCCTTAAAATGCGCGGGCAGTCCCTTCTTCATTCCGGCGCGGCCGGCGGCGGGAGGAGGGGTTTTTCGTTTTGCGGTCAACTTCGTCGCTCCTTGCCGTCACGCGCCGCCGTTAAAGGCGAGTTCGTTTTCCAGCCCCGGCTGGCGCGAGAAGATCCCGGCGATCAACTCATCCGCGAGATCGCGCGGCGTCTTTTCGGTGGTGTCGATTTGCTCCGCCTTTTCCGCCCGCTCAGGAGGTGCAAAGACGCGCTTGACGACGGTTGGCGAGCCACGCAGGCCGCATTTGGTGAGGTCCTCGATGCCGGCGTCGGCCGCACTCCACTTCACGATCTGGCTGCGCGCGGCGCGTAGCGCGTCGTCGAGCGAGCCGCGGCGGATCTCGTTGGTGCCTTCCAGCATGGTAACGAGGCAAGGAAGCTTGCTCTTCAGCGTCTGCGTGCCGCCTTCCGAGCGGCGCTCTACCGTGATCTCACGCGCATTGAGATCGATGGAAGCGATCTTCGCGACGTAGGTGAGCTGCAGGAGGTCGAGCCGCTTGGCGATGCCGGGCCCGACTTGGGCGGTGTCACCGTCGATCGTCTGCTTGCCCGTGAAGACGATGTCAGGCGTGCCGAAGGACTCTCCGATTTTCGCGATTGCGTGAGACAGAGCGAATGAGGTCGCAAGCGTGTCGGAGCCGGCAAAATAGCGGTCGGTCAAGAGTACCGCGCGGTCGGCACCGTAGGTGAGCGCCTTGCGCAACGCGTCCTCTGCCATGGGCGGCCCCATGGTGAGCACGGTGACCTCGCCGCCATGAGAGTCGCGCAATCCAAGGGCTTCCTCCAAGGCGAAGAGGTCATAGGGGTTGATGATGGTTGGCACACCCTGACGCATGATTGTGTTCGTCACCGGATGGACACGTATCTGTGCGGAATCCGGCACCTGCTTGATACAGATTACGATGTGCATGGCGGTTTCTTACTTCCTCCCTAAATGGATGGCGGGCTTGGCAGTTCATATCCTTGCATGCATCATTTGTGCCAACCGTGTTGCATTCCGCTATCCATTTGAAATGTAGCTGTTTTTGTTCTAGCCGTGTTGGCGTATGGCAGAATTTGTCGACTTCTCGACATTGTCGTGTCGCAACCGTGACGCGCTCAGTCCTTCTCGAACGGCTTCAGGAAGGAGTCCAACGGGACGAAGGTGCGGCCCGGTGTGGCGGGTTTGTCCGGATCGTGGTCCCTGAGCACCTTGAAGATCCGGTGCGTGAGCGGCGAGGACGTCGCGAAATCATCGTAGGCGCGTTCCAGCATGGCGCGCGCCCGAGCAGCGATCACCTGGTCGGGGAGATCGGAGAAGTCCTCTGCAGCGAGGTACTGCCCAATACGTTTCATGATATGGAGTCGTGAGACATCGAGAACCTTCCGGTCATAGGAGACCCCAAGGACTGCGAAGAACTCCTCCGCAGCCGACAGGCCCTTCAGCCGCTCGAGGATGTCGTTGACATTGATGGGACTGCTGTCAGCGGAGCAACGGCACATTGGATTCTCTCCGGTCGGAAACGGTGGTCTCGAGTGCATTCCCGCAAAGCTGAGGCTTCAGCCGCAAAGTGCGCGCTTCGAGGCGGTCGACCAGCGAGCAATCGCGTCGGCAATCGGGCGCGTATTGGCTGATGGTCGAGATCAATCGAGCGGGGGAACCGATATGCCCACCGCGGTCATGACGGCGACATGGGGTTGGGAGGCTGCGTCCACGTGCACCTTGACCTATCTGTCGCGGTGATCGCATCGCCTCTCGCGCGAGACGCTCTCCAAGCCCATTAAGTATTTGAAGCCGGCCCATCCGGCCTGGACCAGGATGCAAAAGCCTTCCGCCAGCTCGCTGGCGCGGGAAAAAGCACTCTTGACGGCGGCAACAGCATTGTCCGTGAGCGTATTCATGGCTCGATTTCTCCTCAGTCCGTGACGTGTTTTCGGATCACGTTGCATGGACCGTGCCAAAGGAAAAAACCGTTTCAACACTGCGCAATCTCTCTGGCACTGCCATGAATCTTGTGCGCCATTGCTGGGAAGATGTCGGGCAACTGACACGTGCCGTCGGATTTGTCGAGTCCGCCACACAGGGTGTTCGACATGAGTGACTGCTGGATCTCACGTAAACCATTGACGAGCGTGCAGAAGATTTTTTCTGAGCTTGCTTCGGCGCAATTGGCACGACTTTTGAAGCTCCATTTTGGCGAGGCGGCAAGACTGCCGATAGATGATCACATGCCAATGTGAAGCTGTTGAAGACGATCCCTGGCATTGGCGGGTTCTTCGCCCGGCTGAACGATGCGGAGATCAACGACATATCGCGGTTGCGCACGCCGAAGAAGCTTGCCAACGATGCCGGACTGCTGCCGTCGACCTATTCGAGCGGCGGCAAGAGCTTTCGCAGCAAGATCATCAAGCAAGGCAACAAGTGGCTGCGCTGGGCCTTTGTCGAAGCGGTCGCGCTGGCCATCGCAGCTTCGAGCCCAATACGAGCATTTGAAGATCAGGGGAGTGAACACGGCGCGTGTTGAGATCGCGCGCGAGCTTTTGACGATCGCCTTCCAGATCCCGCCTGACCAGCGCGCGTACGAGCGGCGCGGTGAAAGCACTGTGGAAGGGACGTCAACGATATCCCGGCTGTCCTGATGAATGTCTAGCGAGCCCGGCAGGTCTGGGCTGCGCTCTTGAAGGAGAATGGGAAACCGGGAACCGGATCTCACTCTGTGACCGAAGCTAAGGCAGCAGGGTCACGGATTGGAGATTGGTTCGAAAGCCGAAGGGCGGAACAACCTGTCCTGCGAGCAGAGAAGATTCAGCCGATCGGCAAAAACGCCCAAAACACAACGGAACCAAGGAAAAGCCGACAGTTGAAGGCGTTTTGCCCCTTGTGTTCTTTCATTGGAGATTTTCATGACTGAAGCAACACTCATTGGAGGCAGCGGTGACGCGTCAAGCATCGCGGCTGTCCAGCAATCCCCATCGGTTGACGACAAAACCACAGGCGCTCCGCACAGGTACGCCCAAGGCGACGCGTTCGTTCAAGACGCTTTGCGTCGGACCGCAGTCGCGGAACGATTCGATCTTTCTCTTGTGCTCGCGAGGTACCGGAGAGAGTACGGCTTCTCACAAGCCGTCGCAAAGGACCATCGACGCGAACTTGTCCGTTTTTTGGCGCTCTGCGCGACCGCCCGACAGTATGGCCGCTCATACGGGATGATGGGCGCAATCGATGGGCTATGGCACATGTTCATCATCTTCACTAGAGAGTACGCTTGATTTTGCGAAGAGGTGGCGGGGGCAGGTTCGTGCACCACATTCCGGAACCCGATGGCGTCGCTACGC
>NZ_JABEPH010000329.1:0-6909 GCF_013004495.1 Rhizobium sp. SEMIA 4085 | reverse complement strand
GGTTCGATCGACGCATAGTCCTCGTTCTGCGGGTAGCTTTCTCCGTTGGCATCCGGATAGGGCTGATCGTAAAGTGGATCGCGCTGGATTTCCGCATCGCGCGGGATCGAGCCGGTCACGGCGCCGCGCTCCACATAACGCGTGCTGCCGTAGCTGTTGTCCGGGTAGTAGGGGTCATTGTTATGGGCTTCGCGGGCAGGCGGGCGCGGATAATAGCCGCTGCTGCGCATTTCCGTCGCGACGACGTTGCCGTAACCATCGAGCAGGACCCGGTTGCCGTTGCGATCCCGCGAATAATAGACGTCGGCGCCCGGCGGAATGTAATCGATGATCGCCCCGTCAGGCGTCACCATCACGACATCGCGCTGGCGGCGGCCGTACTGCTGCGCGTCGGCAACCGGTGCGGCAGCGGCAAGGGCCAGCACGACAGCGGCGAGGGACATCCCCGATTTCAAAAAGCGATTCACGTCTTACACCTCGAACAGTGATTTGGCCGACACACACCTGCGAATTTTGACGCTAGTGTGGAATTTATGAATTCGTACTAAACAAAAGATGAAAATTATCGTGCTTTCTGCCTGAGGCAAAACGTTTGGTTTGGCAAGCGGGTTCCATGGCGCATCGCCGGTTGTGCGCAACAGGTTTGCCGCGATTGACGAATGCGCGGACGGATCCTAACCCTACGGCAGCTTTAAGATCGGGAGGAATTGCAATGATCGAATTTGCCGCCGCCAAGGGGCCGCGCCTGATGCTGGACGAAACGTCGGTGATGGATATCGGCGGATGCATCGTCGACGGCGTCGATATCGCGCCGAAGCGCGCCATCCCTGACGACGGCGATCCGCGTATCGACCACTCGCTCGAAGGCTTTCTCTTCACCTGCGGTCCCGATCATATCCGCCATCGCGAGCCGATCCCGGGGCGGACGGATGGCAAGGTCTACCCGCTGCACGGTTCGGCCTGCGGTCATCCGGCCAAGGTTGTCTGGACCAAATTCGAAAACGGCAATGCCGAGTGCTGCGCCCACATCGATATCGTTACCGTCGAAGGATTGCCGCAGCGGATCGAACGGCTTTGGCGCATCGACGGCGCGACGGGGGAGGTCTCGCTTGACGACAGGGTCGTCAACACCAGCGATCAGGTGGTGCCTACCTTCTTGATGTACCACATGAATATCGGCGGAAAATGGCTCGATGCGGGCACGCGGCTGGAAGGGAAGATGCTCGAAGGCGGTGGTTTTCCATGGACCTTCGGCGAAGAGCTTGGCGGCCTCTTTTGCGTCGGGGCCCCGGCCGTGACGGATGGCTTTGCCGAAGTCCGGCTCGGTCCGATGAAAGCCGCGGGCGAAAAGACGCTTTGCGTGCGTTTCCGCGCGGATACGCTGCCGCACCTGCAGGTCTGGCGGAACCAGAAGACGCCGGCGGACGTTTTTGGCATCGAACCGGTTTCGCATCGCTGGGTCTCGCGTCGCGAGCTTCAAGCAGGCGAGTTCAACATGCTGCAGCCGGGCGAGAGCCGCAGCTATGCGCTTCGCTTCGCCTTCCTCTGAGCGAACTGTTGTTGACGCTTCCGGTCCCGCATCGTAGAGCTTCTGCCATTGATTATCAGGAGGAACGCGCGATGGACATCCGCCAGATCGACGACGAATATTCGGTATCCGGCCAGATCACGCTGGAAGATCTCGATCAGATCAAGGCGATGGGCTTCAAGTCGATCGTCTGCCATCGTCCGGACCAGGAAAGCCCGGACCAGACGCCGTTTTCGGTGATCGAAGTCCGCGCCAAGGAACTCGGCCTCGACATCGCGCATGTGCCCGTCGGCTCGATGGGCGTGACGGAAGAAGCCGTGCAAGGCATGGTCGACGCACTCGACGAATTTCCGCGCCCGATGCTCGGCTATTGCCGTTCCGGCGCACGCTCTACCGCGATCTATCAGAAGACCCATCATATTCGCGGCTGATCTTTTGGCGCGGCTTTCGGCCGTGCCCTTTATTTCATAAAACTCAGGAGAACATCATGAGCATCAAGCGTATCGACGTCGGCGCCCGCATGAGCGGCGCGGTCATCCACGGCAACACCGTCTATCTCGCCGGCCAGGTCGGCGAAGGCGAGAGTGTGACCGATCAGTGCAATTCGGCGCTTGCCGAAGTCGATCGCCTGCTTGCCGCTGCAGGTTCCAGCAAGTCGAAGATTCTGCAGACTCTGATCTATCTCTCCGACATTTCCTACTTTGCGGAATTGCAGGAGGCCGGGGAAGCCTGGGTCGACCCGAAGAACACGCCGGCACGCGCCACCAGCGAGGCCAAGCTCGCCGCACCGAAGTACAAGGTCGAGTTCATCGTCATCGCCGCAGTCGACTAAGATCGGCGCCATTTGCCAGTTTCAAAGCCGGTGGGTTCGCTCACCGGCTTTTTGTTTGCGCGATTTCGGTAAGCGTGCGTGTCGGCGTGATCGCCTCGGGATCGAGCTTCACCTCGATGATCGAAGGCTTGCCGCTGGCGCGGGCCCGCTCAAAAGCAGGCGCGCACGCTTCGGTTTTCTCCACTGTTTCACCATGGCCGCCATAAGGGCGGCGAAATCTGGCTTGGGGAGATCCGTACCGCTGACACGGCCGGGATAGTCACGTTCCTGATGCATGCGGATCGTGCCGTAGATGCCGTTGTTGATGACGAGGGAAATAATTGAAAGGTCGTAGCGGACGGCGGTGGCGAATTCCTGCCCGTGCATCAGGAAGCAGCCGTCGCCGGCAAAGCAAATGACTTCGCGCTCCGGAAAAAGCCGCTTGGCGGCCACGGCAGCCGGCAGGCCGTAACCCATCGAGCCGGATGTGGGGGCCGCTTGTGTATTGAACTGCCGGAAGCGATGGAAGCGGTGCAGCCAGGTGGCATAGTTGCCGGCACCATTGGTGAAGATCGTGTCGGCCTTCGTGTTGTGCTCGATCCATTCCATGATCGGTCCCATGTGAACGGCGCCGGGGCCTGTTTGCGGCGGCTTCGACCAGGCAAGATAGGCTTGGTGCATATGCTGCGTCCGTTCCGCCCAGCGCGGTTCGGCAGGCGCTTGGAGATCGCAAAGGGCGGCGACGAAATCCTGCGGCGATGCGCAGATCGCAAGGTCCGGACGGTAGATGCGGCCAAGTTCGGACGGGTCGGGATAGATGTGGACGAGCGATTGCGCCGGGTAGGGGACGTTGACCAGCGTATAGCCTGACGACGGCATTTCCGACATCCGGGCGCCGAGCAGGATGAGCAAATCGCTCTCCTTGATCTCCTTGGCCAGCACCGGATTGATGCCGATGCCGACATCACCGGCATAGCCCGGGCTAAGGTGATCGAAGAGCATTTGGCGGCGGAAGGAACAGCCGACCGGCAGCCTGAAGCGTTCGGCAAAGACGCGGAAATCGGCAACCGCATCTGCATCCCAGCGTGTGCCGCCGAGTATGACCATCGGCCGTTCGGCCTTCAGCAGCCGCATGTAGAAATCGTCGACCTGACGGCGCCCGGGATGAGCGGAAACGCGGGCATAAGGCATCGCGCGTGGCGCGTCCACTTCGTCGCGCAACATGTCCTCGGGCAGTGACAGCACGACAGGCCCGGGTCTGCCGGAGGTGGCAATGGCAAAGGCGCGGGTCACGAATTCGGGAATGCGCGTCGCATCGTCGATTTCGCCGACCCATTTTGCATATTCGGTCAGCGCGCGGCGGAACTCGACCTCCTGGAAGGCCTCGCGCTCGCGGGCATCGCGCTGGACCTGACCGATGAAGAGGATCATCGGGATCGAATCCTGCCTGGCGATATGCAGGCCCGCCGTGGCGTTGGTGGCGCCAGGCCCGCGGGTAACCATGCAGATGCCAGGTTCGCCGGTGAGCCGGCCCCAGCAATCGGCCATCATCGCGGCACCGCCTTCCTGCCGGCAGACGATCACTTCGATATCGGTGTCATAAAGCGCGTCCAGCACGGCGAGGAAGCTTTCCCCGGGCACGCAGGAAAGTCGCTTGACCCCGTTTGCCTTCAGCGCTTCGACTATCAGCTCGCCGCCGGTCTTCTTCATAGTGCGGATTTCCCCTCCCGTTCGGCGCGCTCCAATGCCTCGAGCTCAGCCAGGACCTCTTCCTGATGCTCGCCCAGCCGAGGGCCTGGCCTCTCGTAGCGCAGGGGCGTTTTAGAGAGCACGACCGGCGTCCTCACGCCGGGGATCACGTTTCCTGCCCCATCCGGCAGATCGATGCGCAGTCCGCGCGCCTTTATCTGCGGATCGGCGAACATCTCCTCGATCGTGTTGATCGCGCCGGCTGGCACGGCATTTTCTTCGCAGGCTTTCAGCAAGTCGGCTTTCTGCCATTTCAATGTTTCGGTCGAGATCATTCGGCGCACCTCGTCGCGGTTGGCGACGCGGGCCTTGTTGGTCGAAAAACGCTCGTCGCCGGCGATGCCATCGAGGCCGAGGATCGTGCAGAGACGCCGGAACTGGTTGTCATTGCCGACGGCAAGGATCAGGTAACCGTCCGCGCTCGGCACGACCTCATAAGGAGAGATATTCGGATGGGCATTACCAAGCCGCGCCGGCGCACGGCCGGAGACCAGGTAGTTCATGTTTTGATTGGCGAGCACGGCGGATTGCACGTCGAGCAGCGCCATATCGACAAGCTGTCCTTCACCGGTTTTCAGCGCATGGATGAGAGCTGCCTCGATCGCCGCCACGGCATAGATGCCGGTGAAGATATCGGCGATGGCGACACCTGCTTTCATCGGCTGGCGATCCGGCTCGCCGGTGATCGACATGAAGCCGGACATGCCCTGGACGATATAGTCATAGCCCGCCAGGCTGGCATAGGGGCCAGACTGGCCGAAGCCGGTGATGGAGCAGTAGACGAGCTTCGGATTGACCTTGCGCAAGCTCTCGTAGTCGAGGCCGTACTTGACGAGGCCGCCGAGCTTGAAATTCTCGATCAGGACATCGGCCGTTGCCGCGAGCCGTCGCACCAGCGACTGGCCTTCCTCGGTCTTCAAATCGGCCGTGACAGAGCGCTTGTTGCGATTGGCGCAGTGATAATAGGCAGCAGAAAGGTTTTCGCCGTCGCCGCCCTCGACGAAAGGGGGCCCCCATTGGCGCGTATCGTCGCCGCCGTCCGGATTTTCGACCTTGATGACGTCTGCGCCGAGATCGGCCAACATCTGCCCGGCCCAGGGGCCCGCCAGGACGCGGGCGAGCTCGATCACCCTGATGCCGGCTAGCGGCGGTTTCTTACGACTGTCCGTCATGTTCCTCCCGAGAACGGATCATGGTGCCCGCGTTGCCTCAGATGTATCGGATACGGGTTTGGATGCAAAGCGGCGCTCGCGCCAGATGATGTAAAGTCCGGATGCGATGATGATGAGAATGCCCAGCCATTTGATGGCGTCGGGAAAATCACCAAAGACCAGCCATGCAAAGATCGTGGCTGAGACGATCTCGAAATATTGCAGCGGCGCCAAGGTGGAGGCGGGTGCGGAGCGATAGGCATAGACGCCGAGGATGCTGGCGATCGCGGCCGTTACGCCGACGCCGAGGAGCCAGACGAGACCTATCATGGTTGGCATTACCGGTTCGAACACATCCGAGCCGCTTCCACGGGCGAAGAAAAGCAGGACACCGCAAAAGAGCAGACCCCACAAGCCCATGTGAAACTGCATCACCCACGGGTCCTCGCGCTGCGCCAGGGCCCTGTTCATCATTGCAGAGATGGCGATGCAGACTGCGCTGACGACCGGCAGCAGCGCAACGTAGCCGACTTCCTGGAAGCTCGGCTGAATGACCAGTATCGCGCCGAGGAAACCGACGCCGCAGGCTGTGTAGCGCCGCCAGCCGATCGTTTCGCCGAGAAATAGGCTGCTCAGGATGGTGAGGATGATGGGTTCGACGAAGAAGATCGCGATCGCATCTGCAACCGCCATGTATTTCAGCGTGCTGACGAACGAGATCATCGAAATGGTGATGATGGCACCGCGGATCGCGTGGAAGAGGCTCTGCCTCCATGACGAATCTGTCAGTTTCTTGCGCCAGATAACGATCGGAAGCATGCAGAGAGCCTGTATGGCAAAGCGTGCAGCGGTAATCTCCGCAGACGGAACCGTCGTGATGGCAAGCTTGGAGAAGATATCGATCAGAGGCGATACGAGCACCGAAATAAACATGAGCATCAGGCCCATGCTGATTTCGGAGGATCTATTCTTCGTTATTGCGCTATTCATTTCCGGTCCGCTCGTCAGGGTCTTGCGGTTGCTTCATCGCACCAATCGGCAAAGGCCGAAATCGCCGCTTCGGCTCCGATCTCGTTCAGCGTCTCGTGCCGTTTATCCTGATATATTTCGGTCGTGATACGGGAGAAACCATGCCGTTTCAAATGGTTTGACAGCCATATCATCGCTTTTCCGAAATCGGTCGCTGGATCTTTTCCGCCGCCGACGAGGTGGATTGGCAGGTTCCTTTTCAGCCTGTCGAGATGCCGCTTCTGCGGCGCGCGAAAGGTGAGTTCGAATATATCGAGCCACAGCGAAACGGAAGCATCGAAGCCGCAGAGCGGATCGGCGATATATTTGTCGACTTCGGCCGGATCGCGGGAGAGCCAGTCAAATTCCGTCCGGTGGCCGGGGATGGATTTGCCCCAGGTGTCGAAGGTAAGCTTCGGCAGCATGCCGCTCGGAACGTCGGAACCTTTCAGGGCCTTCTCGGCAAGCAGGATGGCTTGCGCGGCCCGGCCTGTCAGACCGACAGCGAAATTCGAATTCCATACGGCGACGGCATCGAATTTTTCCGGAAGGGTTACTGCAGCGTTGAGCGCGATCAGCCCGCCCCTGGAGTGGCCGAAGAGGATCACTGGAAGGTTCGGATGGAACCCTGCCGCATAGTCCCGCATGGCCACCATATCGGC
>NZ_JABEPH010000328.1:0-6915 GCF_013004495.1 Rhizobium sp. SEMIA 4085 | reverse complement strand
CCATTGGGACTCCGCGATCTCTCGCTTGCTCCCTCATCGAGACCACAGCTTTACCGGCGGCACGACAGACGACGCTCGGCACAGGCGTCTCGCCCCGATCATAGCGGATCCCGACTATTGCCGATTGTTCTCCGATCATCAGAACCGCATTGGCAAGACCGGTCCTGCTCGTGCCGAGCAAGCGCGCGAATTTACGGCGTTCCTGCCGTATTAGCGGATCGCCTTCCGTGTCCTTGTGTTCACGCTTGGCCTCCGACTTGGTCATCCGCATTTCGCGCATGAACAGCCAGCGTTGCAGAAAGACATCGAAGGTGCCCATGACGAGGAAAGCCGCGATTGCGATGAAAGCGGTGGTTTTCAGCATCGACAGCGAGGTCGCATGCAGGCAGCCAAAACCGCATCCAGGCGCCTGGAACAGCGCCTTCAGGCCCGCATGGAAAACAACCGAAAACGCCACGGAAAGCGCAAGAATCTTGAACAGTGCCTTGCCGAACTCGACAACGCTCTTAAGCGAGGTCAGGCGCTTTAGGCCCGCTGCCGGATTGATGCGGCTGAAATCCGGCTCGATCGGCTTTGCCGAGAAGACGAATCCCTTGGTGATCGCGACGTTCGTCGCAAGGATCGCTGCGATCGTTATCCCGAGGATCGGCAGCACCGCCCCCCAAAGCGCATCGACGGCAATGGTGCTCAGCCGAAACCAGACATCCGCGAACGGCCGTTCGTAGATATGCGACGCCTCGTCCAGAAGCAGATTGACCTTCACTTGCAGATTAGGCGCGGCATAAAAGAGAAAGAGCGTCGAGAACAGGATCATGATCCCCGAGACCATGTCGGGGCTGTGAAGCACCTGACCTTTCTTGCGCGCGTCCAGGATCTTTTTTTCGGAAGCCGGAAGCGATTTTTCTTCGCTTGTCCCGCTCATGTGACGCCGCCGTCCTTGGACGACGCCAGCAGGCCGATTTCCTGGGCGCGCCTGGCCGTATCGGAAATCGAGCGCAACCTTGCCGCTTTCGCCAGGATCGCGTTCTTCTGCTTCTCCGTCATGTCGGGCACGCCGACGGATCGCGCTTTATCCGTCTCCCCGGCCATGGTCAGGACGATCAGATAGTTGACGAAATGCCGCCTTTGGGCGAGCGGCGACGCGACTACGCTGCTCATATGCGTTACCGCCTGCGGCAGGTCGTTCGCAAGCGCTTCAGCAAGGGCAAGATTCGTCGTTGTGTCGAGGTTCGCGGGCTGTAACGAAAGCGCTTTCGAAAAGGCTTCCTCCGCCGCGGCCGCACTACCGCTGAAGACGAGCGCCGTTCCGAGCCGGTTATAGGCCATGACGGAGTTAAGCGCCTGGGCGGCCGGCGCCAGGGTCCGCGCAGCCGATGCCGCCTCGCCTTTGCGTAATTGGGCGGTGCCGAGCCCGAGCAGCGCCTCAGGATCCTGGGGGCTCGCCTGCAGAGCGGCGCGAAAGTCTTCTTCTGCCCCTTCGGCATCGCCTGCCCTCAGGCGTGCATTCGCAAGCCGAACGCGTAGCGGTACGTCGTCAGGAGCGTTCGCGGCGGCGCGCTCGTAAAGTGCGAGTGCCGTTGCGCTTTCTCCCTTGGCCTCGATGCTGTGGGCGATGCTCAACAGTTTCGCCTGCTCGCTCGAAGGCTTGCCCTTCTCCTTGTCGGCGGACGTCGTCGTGCATGAGGAAAGCGCGTGAAGCGCAAGGAGCACGGCAACGCCGTTCCTTCGTGCGCCGAATTTCAGAAAGGAACGCGCTCTCATTCTTCACCTGTATTGTTGTTCGCCGTGTTGCGGCGTCTGCGGCCCTCCTCGCTGTAACCGTCGAGGTAGTTCTTCGCGGCGCGCGCCACCGGAGCAGCCATGGCAGGACCCATTTCACGGCCCTGGATAAGATGTCTTTGGTCCTCTGCCATGAACTGCAGATTAAGATTGTTGGCGCAGCCCGGCGGCAGGTAGAGCGGCTGATCGGCGGTATCGGGGGTGAGGCAGGCGTCCGGAACAAGCGTCCGGCTTTCCTCCTTATCGTAACCCTTGCGAACGAGCCCGCCTTTCGCCGGCACGCCGTGCGTCGAAACATAGCTGTAGTTGGGAGAGTAGGGTTGCGGATGGGAACCGCTACAGCCCGCAAGGGCAAACAGCAGCCCCGCGGCCAGCACCACGCGGGCCTTCGCCACACCATCACCCGACAAACGATCACTCGACATAGAAACCGTATCCGTTGTTGTTGACCGCGGGCTTCGCCTTCTTGCGCGGCGCCGTAATGGCGCCTGCAGGACTATCGAGCGGCGTTTTCATCTTGCGTTCGGAGGTCGGCGACACGAGGTAAGGGGTAATCAGGATGACGAGTTCCGTTTCATTGCGCTGAAACCGCTTCGACTTGAACAGTTCGCCAAGGATCGGGACGTCGCCGACGACCGGTGTTTTGTTCAGCGTCTGCGATTCCTGCCGTTGAAACAGGCCGGCGATCGCAAATGTCTGGCCACTGCCGACCTCGACGGTCGTGTCTGCCCGGCGAATGCGCAGCGACGGCACCACCAGGCCGCCGATCGAAACGACGCTGTCTTGCGAAACGCTGCTCACTTCTGGACGCACCTGCAGGGCGATGCGGTTGTTCGGCAGTAGCGTCGGCGTAAACTGGAGCGAGACGCCGAACTGCTTGTATTCGATACCGATCTGCTCGTTGCCGACCGGCACCGGCACCGGTATCTCGCCGCCTGCGAGAAAGCTGGCGCTCTGGCCGGTGACGGCAGTGATGTTCGGTTCGGCAAGGATCGTCAATATGCCATTCGCCTGGAGCGCATCGAGCAGCACGTTGACATTGACGTGTTCGCCTCTTGCGCCGATCGCAATCCCCGTGTCGTCCTCGTTGCTGGCGCCGCCAGTCCGGATGATGCCGAAGGAAAACGATCCACTGTTGACGAAGGCACTCCAGTCGATGCCGTAGCGCGTCAATTCGTTGCGGGCGACTTCGGCGAAGCGGACGCGAATATTGACCTGGTTCGTGCCGGCGATCGTCGTATTGTTGAGCGCCGGATTTTCCGGGGTCGAATAGCTCTGCAGGACATTTTCCATGTCCATCGCTTCACCGACATTGCGGGTCTGACCGGTGCCGACATATTGTCCGCCGAACAGGCTTATATCGACCTTGGTCGTTGGCTGCAGCGCCCGCGCCGACTGGTTAGCGGCTCGCGGATTGCCGCTGACGCGAACCTGCACCGTACCGCGCGTGCTCTGGTCGGCGCTGAGCGCAATGAGATCGGTGTCGCCGATCTTCGTCGCATAGATATAGACTACGCCCGGCGAGACGACGCGCACATCTGCGATCGCCGTGTCGGCGAGGAAGACCGACTCGACCGGTTCGTCGAAGCGCAGGATCTGGCCCTCCCCGACGGCAAGCTCAAGGACCTGGCCGTTTTTCGCATCGACCTTCACCTGCGCGTTTGCAGATGGCGCAAAGCCGAGCGCAAGCGTGGCCACCAGGACGAATGAAAGTAAATCTCCTACCGCAATCGCGCGGAGGCTTCGCAAGTTCAGCATGCCATTTCCTATTCGTTCCCCTCACCGACGTCCCCGCGCGGGCAAGTCAAAGCCTTGTCTTCTATGATGTGACCCGGGGAATTCATGGACGGCCGCCTTCGAGCTCCGCCGCTCCGGCGACCGGAAGCGCGATATAGCCAACGCACTGGACGCTGAACTCCGGCGAGATCTCCTGGTAGGAAAGAACCGCCACATTGACGTCGTGGCGCGTCAGAAGGTTCCGGATGTGCCGCCGGACGTCCATCGACGTGAGGACGGCGGTGCGGCGCCGCAGATCTGCCTTCTCCTGCCGCTTCTTCAATTCTTCCAGGATCGGTGCCGCCAGCCGGTCCGGAATGGCGCCCGCCGGCCCCATATTCTTTTCGATGGCCGCTCTCACCTCGTCTTCGAACGGCCGCGTCAGCAGATAGGCCGAAACGATCCTGTTGTCGTCAGCAAGGCGGAAGCAGATCTGCCGGCCGAGGCTTGCTCGAACGCTGTCGGTCAAGGCCTGCACACCCTGAATTTGAGCGCCCCGCTCGGCAATCGCCTGAAGAATGATGCGCATATTGGTGATCGGAACGTCTTCTTCGATCAGCCTGCGCAAGACCTCGGCAAGCTTCTGCACGGAAACTGCCTCCAGAACCTCCCGGATCAGATCGCCATAGGGCTCCTCCAGGCGGCCAAGGAGCGCGCGCACTTCCTGTGCGTCGACGAACTCCGGCGCATAGCGGCGCAGGACACGCTCCAGAAGCGACATCACGACATCGGCCGGCTCGCAATAGCCAACGCCGGCAGCGTCAAGTGCTGCCGCATGGACTTGTTCGACCCAGACGAGCTTCAACCCCAGGAGGTCCGGTTGCCTCACATAGGGGACCAACATGATGTCGAGATCGACCGTATCGTCCCACACCATGACGTGGCCGGACAAGAGCGTGGCTTCGCCGACCGGAACGCCCTCGAAATCGATACGAAACCCAGCCGGCGCCTGCCGGGGATCCGCCACCAGGCCGATCGCCGGGACGCGAATACCGAGGTCGTCGAGGATCGCTGTCGCAGGCGCCTCCGTCCGCTCGGCGAAGACCGACGGCGCAAGCGCCCCGGCAAGATCCTCTCCAAGCGATACAGTGATCCTGTGCGCGACCCCTGCGAGGTTGCCGGGACCGCCCGGCAAACTGCCGGCTATATGCTCGACGACGGGGCTGCCGGAAGCGACCGGCCGTGACGCTTCGCGTCGGATCGATGCGGTTCCTGCCGCAGCGCCGGCGGCAGGCCGCCGGCGCGCGGTATGGGCAAGAAGGCCGGCTACAGCAGCAAGCGTCCAGAAGACAATCAGCGGAAAGCCCGGAACCAAGCCGAAGGCGAAGAGGATGGCTGCCGCCAGCGCCAGCGCGCGGTCGCTTGCACCGAGTTGCCCGAGGATTTCGGAACTCAAGTCCTGCGGGCGCCGGCCGGACGGCACACGCGTTACCACCGCTCCGGCCGCCACCGCCATCATCAGCGCGGGTATCTGTGAGATCAGGCCATCACCGACGGTCAACAGCGAATAGGTATGAGCAGCGTCGCCGACGGTCATGCCACGTCGCAGGGACCCAATCGTAAGCCCGCCGATGAGATTGATGGTAATGATGATCAGGCCCGCGACAGCGTCTCCTTTGACGAATTTCATGGCTCCGTCCATGGCGCCGTAGAACTGGCTCTCGCGCTCCAGCTCTTCGCGCCTTCGACGCGCCTCCTGCTGGTCGATTTCGCCGCTGCGGGCGTCATTGTCGATGCTCATCTGCTTGCCCGGCATGGCATCGAGGGCAAATCGGGCGCCCACCTCGGCGACACGCTCGGCGCCCTTGGTGATGACGACGAACTGAGCGATGGTGATGATCAGGAAGACGATGAGACCGACGAGCACATCGCCGCCGACAACGAAGTCTCCGAAGGCCGATACGATCTGTCCGGCGTCCGCCTGTGTCAGGATCAGCCGGGTCGTCGTGATCGAAAGCGCGAGGCGAAAAAGCGTTCCGAGCAGAATGATCGACGGCAGGGACGAGAACTGGACTGGGCTCGACACATAGAGCGCGCCGACAAGGATAAGCAGGCTGTAGAAGAAGTTAAATCCGATCAGCGCGTCGACCAGAAAGGTCGGCATCGGAATGACCATCATCGTGATCGCGAGTATCACCAGTGCCGCGACGACGATATCCGACCGGCGGGAGGCGGCCCTGGCGAACTGGTTGACAGTGGCGATTGCGCTCATTTCGCCGCCCTCGCCTGAAGATAGGCCTTGAAGGCGTCGCGAGCCTGGTCTTCCTGTCCGCGCAGCCAATGCGCCCTGCTCCTCAGGCGGGCAAGATCCGGATCGGTCTCCTTTGAGATTTCTCCGATACGATCGATAGAGGCGATCGCACGCGTTCCAGCGTCGGTTTCGACGAAAGCATCGGCCAGCGAATGCAAGATCGAGACGTTTTCCGGTGCCATTCGTGCTGCGAGAAGCAGGAAGACGAGGCCTCGCTCAAGGTGTCCGGCGCGACAGTAGAGCAGGCCGAGCGCATGAAGAAATTCGAGGCTGTCCGCGCGTTGCTGCGTCAACTGCTTTGCGCCTGCATGAGACGGTGTTGAAGATCGCGTCGGCTTTCGATTTCGTCCTTCAGCATGGACGCCGTAAGCTTGGCGACATCCTCGTCGAGATCGAGGCCGGGCAACACTTCCTCGACGATATAGGCTAGGATCTCCTGAGACCGCGACAGGTCGAACAGGGAAGCATTCGAGAGCCTCGCCCTCTCCGCAGCCGAGCTGGCGCGCGCGCCACGCGCCTCGGCCTTCTGCCTGGCCTGGCGAACCGATTGCACGACCCTGGCGTCGAAGGCCAGATGCTGTGCTTCCACGGCCGCGTCCGGTCGCACGGAAACCGCGCTTGACTGGGCGCGGCGATTGTCGTGTCGGCGGACCTCCAAACTCATCTTGCTGTTCCTCTCGTCGCGCAGTCAGAAGCGAAGAACGAATTCTTCGCTTTGCCGCCCCACCTTCAGGCTTCCGTCGCGAATGTCCTTTATGTACCAGCCGTCCTCGAGCGCGGCACCCTTGTAGAGGCGGGCCCCGTCGGCACCGATCGCATAAGGCGTTTCGCCGAACCAAATGGCCTGGAGATTGAATTTAGGCGACGTTTTGGCCGCTGCCTCACCGACCATGCTCGTCAAGACGTAGTTGGTGCCGTAGGACCGGTCGAACCAGGTCTGGACATCGCTCCACGACTTGCGCGCATCCTCGTCGAGCGCACCGGAAACGGCAAACCGCGTCCCGTCCGCCTTGACCTGAAGATTGCTCAAGCCCGCCGCGGCGAGCTTTGCAGCAAGCGCCGAAGACACCTCATCGGCCAAGGGCATAGAGGCGCTCACGGTTCCGGCC
>NZ_JABEPH010000030.1:0-27187 GCF_013004495.1 Rhizobium sp. SEMIA 4085 | reverse complement strand
CGGCGGTGCCGCCGCCGGGCGCAAGCTGCACGACGCAGAGCCGGTCGCGGCGCGGCACGAGGCCGAGTGTTTCCGTATCGATCGCGATCGCGCCTCTATAACGGGCGGCGTCCGGCTCTGAAATATCGCCTTCGTGGTAACGGATGGTGGCGGCCATGGCTGTCTCTTGTCGTTTCAATGTCTCACGTCGCGCTATAGCGCAAAGGCAGCCGTAGCGATACCGCTTTAACGTTCTTCGAGCGTTAGAATGTCGGTGGTGTATTGATCCACAGGAGCACGGTCTCGCCATCGTGACGATTGCGCCAGGAATGATAGCGGCGGCTTTCGAAGTAAAGCGAGTCACCCGGGCCGAGATCAAAGAACTGGTCGGAATCGAGAACGAGTTCGAGGCGACCCGAAAGCACATGCATGAATTCCTCGCCTTCATGCCGGTAGGCGCCTTCGCTGGCAGCCCCCGGTGCCAGCACGAAACGATGGCAATCCATCATGCGTCGGCCTTCGGCCAGCAGTTGCACCGTAACGCCGGGCGTCGTCTGCGGCCAGGTGCGCCATTCGCCGGAACGGATGATTGCGGTAACGTCTTCGCTCTCCTCGCCGGAAAGGCGCGAGACTGTGGTGCCGTAATATTCCGCGAGATCGTGCAGCGTCTTGAAGCTGACGCCCTGCGACGTGCGCTCCAGCGTCGACAGGGTCGAAGAGGTGATGCCCATATCGTTCGCCACCTGCTCCAGCGTCTTGCCCGCCGCATGGCGAAGACTGCGAAGCCTGCGGCCGATGTCGGAAGTGCTGCTGCTTTCGGCGCTTTCGGCCGATGGGTCCTCGCTTTCCAGCGCCTCGCGGATCGCAGCCGGATTAAGGCCGCGCTCGATGCGATACCACGAAATCCGCTTCAGACGGGCGACATCCTCGGCGCTGTATTGCCGATGCCCTGTTTCCGAGCGACCGGGAACGAGCAGGCCCTGGCTTTCCCAGAGGCGCGCCGTGGAGGCGGAAATGCCTGCCAGCCTTGCCGCTTCGGCCACCTTGTAGCGTACCGGACCGTTGGTGTTCATCAAGTAATAAATCCCTGATTCCGTGTTTGTTTTAGGCATTATGCGTGTCAGAATCTTTTGGCGCGAGCATCCATCAAAAAGCGTGATGTTTGAAGCAAAAAATGCCGCTTGATTTCCTGCAGGAAAAATGTAGGAGTTTTCTAAACGCCTTGCAGAAATTATGCAAGATAATTCCTCTACCTCAGGCGCAGGAGCGCGAGCGCACGATGAACACGATCACCCTTACGGACCGGAAGAATGCCGCCATTTCGCGCGGCGTTGGCATGACCACGCAGATCTATGCCGACCGAGCGGAGAATGCCGAGATCTGGGACAAGGAGGGACGCCGCTACATCGATTTCGCGGCCGGTATCGCAGTGCTCAACACGGGCCATCGCCATCCGCGAGTGATCGCCGCGGTAAAAGATCAACTCGATCACTTCACCCATACCTGCCATCAAGTCGTGCCTTATGAAAGCTACGTGCATCTCGCCGAACGTCTGAACGCGCTGACGCCCGGAAACTTTGCCAAGAAGACGATCTTCGTGACGACGGGCGCCGAGGCCGTCGAAAACGCCGTGAAAATAGCGCGTGCTGCGACCGGCCGCTCCGCCGTCATCGCCTTTGGCGGCGGCTTCCATGGCCGCACCTTCATGGGCATGGCGCTGACCGGCAAGGTCGTGCCCTACAAGGTTGGCTTCGGCGCGATGCCGGGCGATGTTTTCCACGTGCCGTTCCCCGTCGAGATGCATGGGGTGTCTCTTGAACAGTCGCTTTGCGCCCTGAAGAAGCTCTTTGCCGCCGATGTCGATCCGCAGCGCGTCGCCGCTATCATCATCGAACCGGTTCAGGGCGAAGGCGGTTTCTATCCGGCGCCGGTCGCATTCATGAAGGCGCTACGCGAACTCTGCGACCAGCACGGCATTCTACTGATAGCCGACGAAGTGCAGACGGGCTTTGCACGCACGGGTAAGATGTTTGCGATGGACCACCATGAGGTCGCGCCCGACCTGATGACCATGGCAAAGAGCCTTGCCGGCGGCTTTCCGCTGGCTGCCGTCACCGGTCGCGCGGAGGTCATGGATGCACCTGCCCCTGGCGGTCTCGGCGGCACCTATGGCGGCAACCCCCTCGGCATCGCAGCGGCACATGCCGTGCTCGACGTCATCAAGGATGAGGATCTCTGCAACCGAGCCAACCAGCTCGGCGGCCACCTGAAGCAACGGTTGGAAGCTCTGCGCGACAAGGTGCCGGAAATCGCCGACATCCGCGGCCCGGGCTTCATGAACGCCGTCGAGTTCAACGACAAGGCGACAAAGCTGCCGAGCGCGGATTTCGCAAATAGGATCCGCCTGATCGCGCTGGATAAGGGTCTCATTCTTTTGACCTGCGGCGTGCACGGAAACGTCATTCGCTTCCTTGCCCCGATCACCATCCAGGACAATATCTTCGTCGAAGCGCTCGACATCCTCGAAGCCTCTATCCTTCAAGCAAGTGCGGGCAAGTAACCGCCCTTCGGAGTAAATGACATGTCATTCACGACTGCACTGACCAAGCACGTGCCCTTTTCCTCGCCGTTCCTCCGCGACTGCGGATACATCAACGGCGAATGGACGAGGGGCGAAGCAACGAAAACCTTCGACGTTTTAAACCCGGCCACAGGCGAAGTGCTCGCCTCGCTGCCGGACATGGGTGCTGCCGACACCCGCAAATCCATCGACGCGGCCTATGCGGCGCAACCTGCATGGGCAGCACGTCCTGCAAGGGAGCGTAGCGCTATCCTGCGCAAGTGGTTCGACCTGATGGTTGCCAACGCCGATGAGCTGGCGGCGATCCTGACGGCGGAAATGGGCAAACCCTTTCCTGAAGCGCGCGGCGAGATCCTTTATGCCGCCGCTTATATCGAATGGTATGCGGAGGAAGCCAAGCGCATCTACGGCGAAACGATTCCCGCTCCTTCCAACGACAAGCGCATGATCGTCATCAAACAGCCGGTCGGAGTGGTCGGCACCATCACGCCTTGGAACTTCCCAGCAGCGATGATTACCCGCAAGATCGCTCCGGCGCTGGCTGTCGGCTGCACGGTTGTTTCGAAACCCGCCGAGCAGACCCCGCTTTCGGCGATCGCGCTTGCGGTTCTTGCCGAACAGGCCGGCATTCCGGCTGGCGTTTTCAACGTCATTGTCGGCGAAGACGGTCCGGCGATCGGCAAGGAACTTTGCAGCAACGACAAAGTGCGCAAGATCAGCTTTACCGGTTCGACGGAAGTTGGCCGCATCCTGATGCGCCAGTGCGCCGACCAGATCAAGAAGGTAAGCCTCGAGCTCGGCGGTAACGCACCCTTCATCGTCTTTGACGATGCCGATCTCGATGCCGCCGTCGAAGGCGCGATCGCCTCCAAATACCGCAATGCCGGCCAGACTTGCGTTTGCGCCAACCGGCTCTACGTCCAGTCAGGCGTCTACGACGCATTTGCGGCCAAGCTGGCAGCAAAGGTCGAATCCATGTCCGTCGGCGACGGCTTCGAGGCAGGCGTCACGATCGGCCCGCTGATCGACGCGCAGGGCCTTGCGAAGGTCGAAGATCACGTCAGCGACGCGCTTTCCAAGGGCGCCAGGGTTCTGACCGGCGGCAAGCGCATCGAAGGCGCCGGCACCTTCTTCACGCCGACGGTATTGACCGGCGTTGCCCGCGGCATGAAGGTCGCACGTGAAGAAACTTTCGGTCCTGTTGCTCCACTCTTCCGCTTCGAGACTGTTGAAGAGGTGATCGAACAGGCCAACGACACAGAATTCGGCCTTGCCGCATATTTTTTCGCCGGCGATCTGAAGAAGGTCTGGAAGGTTGCCGAAGCGCTAGAATATGGCATGGTCGGTATCAATACCGGCCTGATGTCCACCGAGACGGCGCCCTTCGGCGGCGTCAAGCAATCCGGGCAAGGCCGCGAAGGTTCACGCCATGGCGTCGATGATTATCTCGAAATGAAATACCTGTGCATCGGCAATCTCTGAGCCGAAAGTCAAAGGGCGCCGTCGACGGCGCCCTTTTACAGTCAATAGTGCGGCGGACGCGTGATCGCCGGGGCTTCGAGGGATTGCTCCTCAAGGGACAGAAAGCGTTCCGTCAGCCGGTCGAGCTTGGTGCGCATCTGCTCGACTACCTTCCATTGCTCCGCGAGTTGATCGGAAAGCTCGTCGATCGTCTTTGCCTGATGGGCGACCATTTCCTCAAGTTTGGTGATTCGACCCGTCTCGTCGGACATCGGTTTCCTCCCGGCAATTCCTGCCTTTCCAAAGCGGAAATAAGTCTTTGCGTCAATGCTTTTGCGGCTCGCAAAAAACGATTCCGAAAGTGAACCGTTTAGTTACTAATAGGGCTTGCCGTCCTTGCCCAGGTGGGATAGGCCCTGTCTCATCAGGGAGGAAATCTGATGGATGTAGGAAACGGCTTTCTTCATCCGGACCGGCTCTTTCCGGCCGATCCGGCAACGCGAACCATCGCGCGCGACCTTTACGAAGCGGTTCGCAATCTGCCGATTGTAAGCCCGCACGGGCACACCGAACCTTCGTGGTTTGCCGAGGACAGGCCTTTCGAGGATGCAGCTTCGCTGCTTGTCATTCCCGATCACTATCTTTTCCGCATGCTGCACAGTGTCGGCGTCAAGCTCGACGATCTCGGCGTGCCGCGGCTCGATGGCAAGCCGGTCGCAGAGGGCCGGGCGATCTGGCGGGCATTTTCTGCACAATATCACCTTTTCCGGGGTACGCCTTCCAGTCTCTGGGTCGATCATGCGATGTCGGCCGTGTTTGGCTGCGAAGAGCCGCTGACCCCGGATAATGCCGATAAGCTTTACGACCACATCAACACACAATTGGCGCTGCCCGAATTCCGCCCGCGCGCGCTGCACAAGCGTTTCGGTATCGAGACGATTGCGACGACGGAAGGCGCGCTCGACCCGCTGACCCATCACCAGAAGATGGCGGCTGAGGGATGGATCGGGCGCGTGCGCACCACATACCGGCCCGACAGCGTCACCGACCCGGACGCCGTCGGTTTCCGTGCCAACCTCCTGCAATTCGGCGAAATCACCGGCACCGACATTACCCGGTGGGATGGCATGGTCGATGCGCACCGCAAACGCCGCGCCTATTTCCGCCAGTTCGGCGCAACGGCCACGGACCACGGCGTGCCGACGGCCTTTACCGCCGATCTCCCGCTTGCCGACAAGCAGGCGCTGCTCGACAAAGCCCTGAGAGGTCCTCTTTCTGGGGCCGATGCCGAACTTTTCCGTGGCCTGATGATGACGGAGATGGCCGGCCTCTCGGCCGAAGACGGCATGGTGATGCAAATTCATGCCGGCTCCCGCCGAAACACCGACAGCGGCCTTTTCCAGACGCGCGGTCCGAACATGGGCGCCGACATTCCGACACGCACGGACTGGGTCGGCGGCTTGAACGCTCTGCTGTCGAAATACGGCCATGCGTCCGGTCTCAGGGTTCTGCTCTTCACACTCGACGAGACGACCTATGCCCGCGAACTGGCACCGATGGCCGGGCACTGGGAGTGCCTGATGATCGGTCCGCCCTGGTGGTTCCATGATAGCCCGAACGGCATTCGCCGCTATCTAGACCAAGTCGTTGAAACGGCCGGCTTTGCCAATCTCGCCGGCTTCAACGACGATACGCGGGCACTGCTTTCAATCCCCGCCCGCCACGACGTCTGGCGCCGCGAGGTCTGCCGCTTCCTGGCGCAGCTCGCAGCCGAGCACCGGATTTCAAAGAAGGATGCCGAGATCGTCGCGCGCGAACTTTCCTATGACAATGCGAAGAAGGCATACAAGCTGTGACGGAGCGACTGCAAAACCTGACGAGCCTTGCGCCGACGGCAAAACTTCCGGCCTATGACCGAAGCAGGCTGAAAAGCGGCATCGTGCATCTCGGCCCGGGTGCCTTTTTCCGCGCGCATTTTGCACCCTTTACAGATGCGGCACTTGCGGCCGCCGGCGGCGACTGGGGCATTGAAGTCGCAAGCCTGCGCACCGCCGATGTCGCCGATCATCTGAACGAGCAGAACGGCCTCTATACGATGCTCATCCGCGATACGTCGGGGACGACAGCGCAGGTGATCGGCCCGATCCTGAAGGCGCATGTCGCAACGCGTGACCCAGCAGGGCTGCTTGGCCGCCTGGAAGATCCGGCAATCCGCATCGTCAGCCTGACGGTGACCGAGAAGGCCTATGGTCTGCATACCCTTACTGGCGGCCTCGATCTCAACCATCCCGACATCGCCACCGACCTTATCCATCCGCATGCGCCGCGCGGCGTTGTCGGCTATCTTGTCGAAGGGCTGGCCCGTCGGCGTAAAAAGGGTATTGCGCCCTTCACGCCGCTGAGTTGCGATAACCTGCCGAGCAACGGCGCAGTCCTCAAGCGCCTGGTTCTCGAATTCGCGAGTCGCGTCGATCCTTCGTTGCACGACTGGATCGAGCAGACCGTACCCTTTCCCTCCACGATGGTGGATCGCATCACCCCGGCCAGTACCGACGTTACCTATGCCGATGCCGAACGCCTGACGGGGCGGCAGGATCTCGCGGCAATCGAGACCGAGCCCTTCACGCAATGGGTGATCGAAGACCATTTCGCCAATAGCCGCCCGGCTTGGGAGAAGGCTGGCGTGCTGATGGTCGAGGAGGTCTCGGCCTACGAGAAGATGAAGCTTCGCATGCTGAACGGGGCGCATTCCCTGCTCGCCTATCTCGGATATATAGGTGGCTATGAATACATCCGCGACGTCATGGAAGATGCCGGATTGGCAGCGCTTGCGCGGCGCCACATGAGCGCGGCAGCTGCGACCCTCGATCCCGTTCCAGGGATCAATCTCGAGCACTATGCGGAAGAACTCATAGCGCGCTTTGCAAATAAGGCGATCGCGCACCGCACCTATCAGATCGCCATGGACGGGACGCAGAAACTGCCGCAACGTCTCCTGGAGCCGGCAACGGAAGCGCTTGTTCATGGCAGCAAGGCGGAGACTTATGCAATCGCAGTCGCCGCCTGGATGCGCTATGCGCTGGGCGTCGACCGGAACGGCAAAAGTTACGAATTGCGTGATCCCAGAGCTCGTGAAATCGCACATCTCCTTACAGATGTCCCGCGAAATGGCGCTGCGGTAGCAGCGGCGCTTTTCGGCCTGCCCGGGCTCTTCCCAGCGGCACTGGCGAAAAACGCCGCCTGGACCGAGGACGTGGCGAACAAGCTGGAGATTCTGATCCAGGATAACAGGCTGCCGTTGATCTGAGTGGAGGCGCCGCGTTACTCCGCCGCCACCCGCGCCCAGGTCCTGGGCGCTCGGGCTCTTAATCGGGTGATTCACGGTGGCGTGGCTGGACTCCTGTCATAAGGACAGGAACGAGGAGAGAGGTTGGGCGCTTGCCCGCATAGCAAACGCCGATCAAGCCTTGATGCGCTTCATCTCAAGATCATAGAGCGGCTTCAGCGACACCGTGCAGGGAATACGCTCCCTCGCAACGTCCAGTTCATAGGTTCCCGACAACACGAAATCCTCGGTCACGCCGTCGGGATTGCGGATGTAGCCGTAGCCGATCGGTTTGCCGATCGTGTAGCCGAAGCCGCCGCTGGAAAGCCAGCCGACACGTTTGCCATTCCGATAAATGGTTTCGCGCCCGAGAAGGACGGTCTCCGGATCGTCCGGCACGACGCAGGCGAGCATCTTTTTCACACCCCCTGAAAGCTGGCGCTCGATCGCCTTGCGGCCACGGAAGTCGATGTTCTTCCTCGTTTTGACTGCCCAGGCGAGCCCGGCCTCGATCGGTGTATGATCCGGGCCGATATCCGAACCCCAAGCACGATAGCCTTTTTCCAGACGGCAGCTTTCGATGGCACGGTAGCCGGCATTGACAAGACCGAAACCGCTCCCGGCAGCCATCAAGGCATCATAGACCGTCGTTGCATATTCGACAGGGACATGGAGTTCGTAGCCCAATTCGCCGACATAGGTGATCCGCAACGCCCTGACGGGGCAGCCCACGATGCCGATGGTCTTTACCCGGCTGAACGGAAAGGCCGCCTTGGACACATCACTGGTGGTGACTTTCTCAAGGACATCGCGGGAATTCGGCCCCATCAGGGAAAGAACCGAATAGGCCGATGTCACATCGACAAGCTCGGCCCGCATATCTGCCGGAATATTGCGGGCGATCCAATCGAAGTCGCGAGTGGCAAAGCCGGTGCCGGTAACGATGTAGAATTCGTTCTCGGCGATGCGGGCGACGGTGACGTCGCATTCGATGCCCCCCTTGTCGTTCAGCATCTGTGTGTAGGTGAGCGATCCGGCGGGCTTGGCGACATCATTCGAGGCGATCCACGAAAGAGCGGCCTCTGCATCCCTCCCCTTCAGAACAAACTTTGCAAAAGATGTTTGATCGAAGATGACAGCCGCTTCGCGCACGGCCTTGTGCTCGCGGCCGACGGCATCGAACCAGTTCTGACGGCCGTAGGTATAGACGTCCTTCGGCTCCTCGTCGGCAAAGAGATCGGCGAACCAGTTCGGTCGCTCCCAGCCGAGCTTTTCGCCGAAGCAGGCGCCCTGAGCCTTGAGGCGATCGTAAAGCGGCGACTTGCGGCAGGGGCGACCACTCGAATGCTCTTCGAAAGGCCAGGCCATCGTATAATGCTTGCCGTAGGCCTCCAGCGTGCGAGTACGCACCCAGTCGGTATCGAAGTGGGGGCGGCCGAAGCGGCGGATGTCGACCGGCCAGAGATCATAAGGCGGCTCACCTTTGGCGACCCACTCGGCGAGTGCCATGCCGGCACCCCCGCCGGAGGCTATGCCGAAAGCGTTGAACCCGGCGCCGACGAAGAAATTCCTCAGCTCCGGCGCTTCGCCGAGAATGAAATTGCCATCCGGCGTGAAACTCTCAGGTCCGTTCAAGAGCTGTTTGACCCCCGCCTTCTGCAAGCCTGGAACCCGCTCCAGCGCCTGCTCCATGATCTGCTCGAAGTGATCAAAATTGCTGTCGAGCAGCGTGTAATGGAAACCTTCGGGAATGCCATTCACCGCCCAGGGGATTGGATTCGGCTCATAGCCGCCCATGACGAGCCCGCCAACTTCTTCCTTGTAATAGGTCAGGCGATCCGGATCGCGCAGCGTCGGCAGATTGGAAGGCACGCCGAAGGATTCGGTGATGATGTACTGATGCTCGACGGAGACGAGCGGCACGTTGACACCGAAACGGGCAGCGAAAGCCCGGGACCACTGACCGGCGCAGACGATGACGCGTTCGCATTCGATGCGGCCTTTTTCGGTGATGACGGCGCGGATCTTTCCTTTGTCGATTTCCAGGTCGAGAACTTCCGTATCCTCGAAGATCGAGACGCCGGACATCCGGGCGCCTTTTGCCAGCGCCTGCGTGATGTCGGAGGGATTGGCCTGGCCGTCGGTCGGCAGATAGGCTGCGCCCACAACGTCGTCGATCGTCATCAGCGGCCAGAGTTCGAAGGCTTCCAGCGGAGTGAGCAATCGCATGTCGAGGCCGAAAGACTGCGCTGTCGTTGCCTGGCGCTTCACCTCGGTCCACCGCTCTTCATTGCAGGCAAGCCGCAATCCACCGTTCATCTTCCAGCCGGTGCCGAGACCGGTTTCGGCTTCAAGTTTTTTGTAAAGATCGACAGAATAGCCAAGCAGCTGGGTGATGTTGGCGCTGGTGCGCAGCTGGCCGACGAGGCCCGCCGCATGGAAGGTGGTGCCGGAGGTGAGCTTCTTTCGCTCGAGCAGCACCGTATCCGTCCAGCCGAGCTTGCCCAAATGATAGGCCGTCGAGCAACCGATGATACCGCCGCCGATGACCACAGCTTTCGCCGTCTTCGGTAATTCCTTCGCCATATTACTGGTCCTGTTCAAATGCCTTGTAGGCACGCTCGAAGCGCGCGAGGTTTTCGACTGTGTAGGCCGCATAGTTGAAATCGATGGTCGAATGGATCTCGGAAACCATGCTCCAAAGGGTTTCGCGGAGCAGAGATGAACATTTCATGGCGCTATAGCGCCGCCAGAGATCCCGCGTCAGCGGCCGGCCGAAATAGGTTTCCAGCATTTGCCGCTCGGCATCCTCCGAAAACTCGTTGTTGGAGGCGAGGCCGCCGAGGTCAAAGAGCGGCGTGTTGAAACCCGCGTAGTCCCAATCGATCAGCCAGAGACGCTTGCCGTCATCAAGGAAGTTCGCGGCGAGAAGGTCGTTATGGCCGAAGGCGATATCGAAAGGGCCGGCGGTTTGCTCGAGCAGTTCGGCCTTTTCGAGCAGCGCGGGAAGCATCGGCGCATGGTCGCTTTCAGCGGCAATCAGAGTGGCCGCATAGTCGCGGATGACATGGAAGACCCAGAAGATCATCGCCTGGCCACGGAAATGAAGGGCGATGTCATGATGGCAGGCGCGAACCAGTGGCACGATGCGGGCGAGCATTTGCGCATCCTGGATGTCTTCCGCCATCAGAGCCCGCGCCTCGATGAAATCGAGGACGAGCACGCCGGGCTCATAATGGATGACCGCGGGCGAAAGTCCGGCAGCGTAGGCTGCCTGGCTCGCTGCAAACTCGTTCTGGCGACTGATATGATGAACCGGAATATCGGCGCCGAGGCGTACGACGCGGCGCGATATGCGATCGGTTACGAGATAGTTCCGGTTGGTAATGCCGCCGGCAATCGGTGCGATTTCGATCGGGCCGTGCCAGATGCCGAGTGCATGAATCCTATCTTCAGGCGTCACGCTTTCCCCCTCGCAACCCACCTGCAAAGGATGGGCCAGAGCAGGCTTGGCTGTCAAGCAGAGCAGGCTTTATATCGTGGCACCCGAAGCATCGAAAACATGACAGCGGGCGGGGTCGAAGGACGCCGTCACATTCGTTCCGCGCTCAACCTTCTGCTGACCGTCGAGAGCCACGGTCAGGTGCTGGCCGTCCGGCGTCTTCGTATAGAGCATGGTGGCGCCGCCAAGGTTTTCGACCAGGTCGATGTCGACGGTCGCAAGTGCAATGCCGCCATCGGCCACGGACAAGTGTTCCGGACGGATGCCGAAGGTAACCTCCTGACCGGCCGAACCTTTCAAGCGACGCGGCAGGCGGATTGAATTGCCGCAGACATTGATCGTCGTGTCGCCGTCATTGACCCGCTCGATCTTCGCCTTCAGGAAGTTCATCTTCGGACTGCCGATGAAGCCTGCGACGAAGCGATTTGCCGGATGGTTGTAAAGGTCGAGCGGAGCGCCGACCTGCTCGATGCGGCCCGAATTCAGTACCACGATCTTGTCCGCCATGGTCATGGCTTCGACCTGATCGTGGGTGACATAGATCATCGTGTTGCCGAGATTGCGGTGCAGGCGGGAAATTTCGACGCGCATCTGAACACGCAGCTCCGCATCAAGGTTCGACAACGGCTCGTCGAAGAGAAAGATGCGTGGCTCGCGCACGATGGCGCGGCCGATCGCGACGCGCTGGCGCTGACCGCCGGACAAGGCCTTCGGCTTGCGCTCCAGAAGCTTCTCGATCTGCAGGATTTCAGCGGCGCGGCGCACCTTCGGTTCGATCTGGGCCTTCTTGTATCCAGCCGTCTCAAGACCAAAGGCGAGGTTCTTGTAGACCGACATATGCGGATAGAGCGCATAGGACTGGAAGACCATGGCGATGCCGCGCTTGGCAGGCGCCACTTCGTTCATGCGCTCGTTGTCGAGCAGCAGACCGCCGCCTGAAATCTCCTCGAGGCCGGCGATCATGCGCAACAGCGTGGACTTGCCGCACCCGGACGGGCCGACGAAGACCACGAACTCGCCGGGATCGATCGTGAGGTCGATGCCATGGATGACATCCAGCGACCCGTAGCGCTTCTCGACCTTCTGAAGAACGACACTTGTTGCCATCTTCTAAACCCTCTCCTGGTCCGTTATCTCGTTTTTGCACGCCAGTCGGCGTATTTAGGGCTGTCGCGACCGATGGGCAGCGCTATGTCTGCGCCGCTGTCGGACGATTGATAGATTGCTGTTACCAGCTCCAGCGCACGCCGGGCATCGGCGCTGGTGACCGGCAGCGGGCCATGACCGCTGAGGTAGTCATGAAAGCGGGCCATTTGCGTGTTGAACCGGGGGGCAACCGGTCGCCAGTCGCCAACCGCAGCGTCGATCCTTGCTTGCACTTCGTCGTTTGCGGCGATGATCTGCCACGGCCCCTTGCCCGGCGCGTAGGGATCGTGGTTGCTTTCGAAAGTAACGTTCTCGAAATGCAGCCGCAGCCGGCTGATCTGCTGCTGCGAACCCAGCGTGCAGGAAAGCGAAACGAAGGCGCCATTCTGCATCTGAAGGCTGACGGAGGCGCAATCTTCCACCTCGATGTTATTGACGCGAGTGGCAACCCTGCCAAAAACGCGGGCGGCCGGACCTGCGAGATGGAAGAGCATATCGTGCAGGTGCAGCGCATGCGTTACGAGTACGCCGCCGAGTTCAGTTGCCCATTTGCCGCGCCAGGGAACCGCGTAATATTCGGGCTTGCGCAGCCAAAAGGTCTCGACAGCGCCCATGTAGAACTTGCCGGCTATGCCTGCGTCGATGATAGATTTCGCCTTCTGGATGCCATCGCCATAACGATACTGAAAAATCGGCATCAGAGCGCCTTTGGCACTTTTTTCAGCCTCCACGATCTCATCAACAGCGGCGAGGGAGCCGGTGAGCGGTTTTTCACAGACGACATGCTTGCCCGCCGCAAGAGCTGCCACGACCTGTTCACGATGAATGCCGGGTGGTGTGCAGATGTCGATGATGTCAATTTCGTCGTCGCCCAGAAGCTCCGTAAAGGACGTCGTACGCTTCTCAATTCCAAACTCGTCGCCGACCGCTTTCAGCCGCTCCTCATTGAGATCGCAGATGGCTGCGACCCTGAACTTATCCGGATGCGGCAGGTAGCCCTCGACGATGTGAGAACGCCCGATACCGCAGCCGACGATGGCAACAGTCTTGATGCTCATGTCACTTTCCCATCCGCATCAGCGCTTCATGCCGGTCGTGGCGATGCCTTCGATCAGCAGGCGCTGGAAGAAGAGGAAGAAGAAGAAGACGGGCACGAGCGAGAGCGTCGACATGGCGAATAGGCCGCCCCAATCCGATGCGCTGGTCGAGTCGACGAAGGTTCGCAGACCGAGCTGGATCGTGTAGGTGTTCATGTCATTCAGGTAGATCAGCGGACCGAAGAAATCGTCCCAGGTCCATATGAAAGAGAAGATTGCGGCTGTTGCCAACACTGGCAGCGATAGCGGCAGCATGATCTTCCAATAGATGCGCCAAGCGCTGCAACCGTCCATCATCGCGGCCTCATCCAGTTCGCGCGGGATGCCGCGGAAAAACTGCACCATGAGGAAAATGAAAAAGGCGTCGCTTGCCAGGAACTTCGGCACCACCAGCGGCAGGATGGTATTGACCCAACCGAGGTTCAGGAAGAGCACATATTGCGGGATCAGCGTCACGTGATAGGGGATCATCAGCGTGCCGAGCATGATCGCGAACCAGAAGTTCCGGCCAGCAAAGCGCAAGCGCGCAAAGGCGAAGGCAGCGAGGGAACAGGCAATGACATTGCCGACCACCGTCAGCACCGAAATCACCAGGGAGTTCCAGAAGAACCGACCGAAGCTGACATCGAGGCCGACCCATCCACGAAGATAGGATGAGAAATCAATGGACGATGGAAAAATCGACGTTGACGTGAAGATTTCGTTTTCCGGCCGCACCGAAGCCGAAACCATCCAAAGCAACGGATAGAGCATCAGGAGCGAGCCGCCGATCAGCAGGGCATGGACCAGGATCGAGCCCGGCAGGCTGCGCTTGTTGACGTCCGAGGGCGGCTGCGGGGCGGTGACAATGGCAGTCATCTCAGTCATCGTAGTGCACCCAGTAACGCGAGGACAGGAACGAGAACGCGGTGAAGATCGCGATAATGATCACCAGAATCCAGGCAAGCGCCGAGGCATAGCCCATGCGGAAGTTGCCGAAGGCTTCCTGGTAGAGATATAGCGTATAAAATAGCGTCGAATTGATCGGGCCGCCGGTGCCGCCGGAGATGATGAAGGCGGGCGTGAAGGCCTTGAAGGCGTCGATCGTCTGCACGACGGCGTTGAAGAAGATGACCGGCGTCAGAAGCGGCAGCGTGATCTTGTAGAACTGCCGGAACTTCGACGCGCCATCGAGACTGGCGGCTTCGTACATGTCCTGCGGGATCTGACGCAAACCGGCAAGGAAGATGATCATCGGCGAGCCGAACTGCCAGACGCTCAGCGCAACCAGCGTATAGATTGAATAGTTCGGATGCGAGATCCAGCTCGGTCCCTGAATGCCAAATTGTGCAAGTGCCGCATTGACCAGGCCGTCACCGGCAAAAAGCTGGCGCCAGAGTACGGCGATCGCCACGCTCGCGCCGAGCAGCGAGGGCAGATAGAAGATAGCGCGATAGATTGGCAGGCCCTTGATGCCCCGGTTCAACGCCAGCGCAACCATCAGCGCAAAAGCAAGCTTGAAGGGCACGGCCAACATCACGTAGGTCAGTGTGACCGACATCGCCGAGGCGAATTTCGGATCGGCAGTGGCGATGCGCACGTAGTTTGCCGCGCCCACCCAGCCCGGCGACCTCAACATGTCGAAGTCGGTGAAGGATAGGTAAAGCGACATCAGGGCAGGTCCGAACGTCAGCCCGAAGAAACCCAGAAGCCACGGCAGCAGGAAGAGATAGCCTGGAGCATTGGCATTCCACAGCCGCCTGAACCGGCTGTCGGCCACCGCCCCCCGATACCGTTCTACCGTCGCCGCCTCTGCAGGCATCGTGCGCATCGCATTATTCATATGGATCAGCCCCGCGCGAGAATGCGCGTAAGTTCGTCCACGAGCTGCTTGGCGCCGTCTGCCGCTGTCAACTGCCCGAAGCCGACCTGCTCAGAGATGTTTCGAAGCGTGAGCTCACCCTCACCGGCACCCGCAGGCGGCGGCGGTGGCAACTTGCCGGCGAGATCGCCGAGGCCGGAGACGTATTCCAGCGGCACTTTCCCGACAGCGTCGAGCTTGGCTGCCACGACCTCACGCATCGCTGCCGATTCCGGAATGCCGCGTTCAACACCCAGCGCCAGTGCTGCATCCGGGTTCGTGACGAAGAAGTTCACGTAATCGACTGCCTGATCGACCACTTTCGACTGAGCTGAAACCGAGAAGAACATGGAAGGCTTGCGGTAGTGGCCGCCCTTCGAATCCTTTGTCACTCGCATGTGGTTTGCCAGAGTGAGCTTGTCCTTGTTCATCTGCTGGTATGCCACGAATTGGTTCGAGTGCGCGAAACCAGCGGCAGACTTGCCAAGGGTCAGCGTATTGGTCTCGATGTCGTTCTTGTCCAAAGCCTGAATGTCGGGCGGAACGCATGCACCGCTTTCACGGAACTTGTTCCACATATCAAACCATTCGGATGCCTCTTCGACGCCAAAGCCAATCTTCGCATCAGCAGTATAAAGCGCCTTTCCGCGTTGGCGGAGGTAGTTTTCGAAAAGCGGCTCCCCACCGCTGCCATCGGCCATTCCGAACATGCCTTTACGCTTGCCGGCCTTGGTCAGTTCGGCTGCCATCTTGCCAAACTCTTCCCAGGTCGTTGCCTTTGTCGGAAGATCGATGCCCGCTTCCTCGAAGGCGGTCTTGCTCAGCATGGTGGCCGCCGAATTCGCACCCAGACTCACACCATAAAGATGCCCATCGACGCTGCCGCCCTCGATCTGCGCCTTGTCAAAGTCACCTAGATTGAGCTTCGACGGCATGTAGGAATCGAGAGGCGCAAGTGCGCCGCGGTGTGCATACTCGACGATGTAACGGTAATCCATTTGGATAACATCGGGGGCATTCTTGCCAGCGACCTGCGTGGCGAGGCGAGGCCAATAATCACCCCAACCGAGAAACTCGCCGGTTATCGACGTGCCCGGATTCTTTGCCTTGTAGAGTTCCGATACCTTGTTGGTGCGATCTGCACGTGGCTGGGATCCCCACCACAGCAGACGCAGTCGTGTATCCTGCGCAAAGGCATTGGAACCAAGTGCCGAAAGCGAGAGAAGCGTTGCCCCGCCCGCCATGAAATTACGTCTGCTTACGCGTAGTGTCATCTGTTTTTCCTCCTCCCTTGGGGAGCGCCTCCACACGCTCCTTGCTGGTTTCTCTTGCAACAAATAACTAATTGGTTACAAGCTATGGACAAGCATCGGGCCTGTCAAGCGGTGATAATTTCGCGAGGTTCTCCTCCCGGATTGTCGCTTTTACAATCTCGCACCGAAGCCTTATGAGCGCAACAGAGCGTCTGGGGAGATGAGCGGATGGATAATAGCGGCGAGACCGGGGAAAAGAAAAAAGCCAAGCGGGTGGCCGGTGATCGCGTATTGCAACGCGACCCCGAAAGAACCAAGGCCGCGATCCTGGAAGCAGCTACCCGCGAATTTGCCGAAAACGGCATGGGCGGGGCGCGCGTCGACGCAATTGCCGAGCGGGCCGGCACCAATAAGCGCATGCTCTATCACTATTTTGGCGACAAGGAGCAGCTCTACCTACGTGTGCTGGAGGAGGCTTATGTCGGCATCCGTACAGCGGAGCGTGCCCTGCATATCGGCGACCGCAGCCCGGAAGAAGGAATCGGCGAGCTTGCTCTCTTCACCTGGCGCTATTTCCTCAAGCATCCGGAGTTTTTAAGCCTGCTCGGTACGGAAAACTTGCACCGCGCCCGCTGGCTTCGCCAATCCGTCCGGCTCAAGGAATTGCATTCTCACCTGATCGGTGAGCTCGCGCGGGTCCTAGAGCGCGGCAAGAAGGAAGGCGTCTTCATCGAGAACGCCGATCCCCTTCACGTCTATCTAACGATCGCGTCGCTCGGATACTTCTACCTTTCGAACCAACATACGCTTTCGACGATCTTCGGGCGCGAACTGATTGAGCCCTCAAATCTCGACAGTTGGGAACAGCATATCGTCCACGTGACCCTCGCTTCGATCAAGCGCTGAAAATTCAAAATTTGATTTGACTATTGACAGCCCCGCTTCCGATCTGCCATCAAGTAACCGTTTAGTTACTGGCTTGGGAGGGCCGGGCAACGCCCGCTCCCGCCGTTCGACAATTTGGCAGGGAGAAATAAGATGGCTCGTCTGGGGATCATTTTGCACGGCGTTACAGGCCGCATGGGCTACAACCAGCACCTAGTGCGATCGATCCTGGCCATCCGCGACCAGGGCGGTTTGTATTTGAAATCCGGCGAGCGGCTGGAGATCGACCCGATCATCGTCGGCCGCAACCGCGACAAGATGGAAGAGTTGGCGAAGAAGCACAATATCAAGCGCTGGTCGACAGATCTGGACGGAGCGCTCGCCAACCCGGACGACCAGATTTTCTTCGATGCCGGAACGACATTGATGCGCGCCGAGCTGCTTTCCAAGGCACTCGATGCCGGCAAGCACGTCTATTGCGAAAAGCCGATCTCCGACGACCTGCAAGTGGCCGTTGACCTTGCACGGAAAGCGCGAGCCTCCGGCCTCAAGCACGGTGTCGTGCAGGACAAACTCTTCCTGCCGGGTCTTCGCAAGCTGGCGCTGCTGCGCGATTCCGGTTTCTTCGGCAAGATCCTCTCGGTGCGCGGCGAGTTCGGCTATTGGGTTTTCGAGGGCGATTGGGGCGTTCCGGCGCAGCGGCCGTCCTGGAACTACCGCAAGGGCGATGGCGGCGGCATTATCCTCGACATGCTCTGCCACTGGCGCTACGTGCTCGACAATCTTTTCGGCGAGGTGAAAGCGGTTTCCTGCCTCGGCGCAACGCATATTGGCAGCCGCGTCGACGAGCAGGGAAAGACCTACGCCTGCGATACGGATGATGCGGCTTATGCTACCTTCGAGCTTGAAGGCGGCGTCATCGCGCAGATCAATTCGTCCTGGGCCGTTCGCGTGCGCCGCGACGATCTCGTGACCTTCCAGGTAGACGGCACGCACGGTTCTGCCGTCGCCGGTCTTACGAAATGCTGGACGCAGCATCGGGTCAATACGCCGAAGCCGGTGTGGAATCCGGACCAGCCGCAAACGATCGACTTCTACCAGACATGGGACGAGGTGCCGGATACGCAGGCATTCGACAACGGTTTTAAGGTGCAGTGGGAAATGTTCCTGCGCCATGTCGCCGAAGACGCCCCCTGGCCCTACGGCCTAGAGGCGGGCGCCAAGGGCGTCCAGCTTGCGGAGTTGGGCCTGAGATCTTGGGCCGAGCGCCGCTGGCTCGACGTTCCGGCATTGGAGTTCTGATATGCAGACGATCAATCTTCCCCTCGACGGCAGGATCGCCCCCTATACGCTGACCGGAACGCCAATCGAGCTCAAGAAGCGTGATGCGAAAGATTTTCCGCGCGTGGTCTTTGCCGCTGCCCATGTCGTCGCCGACCCGCTGGCGGACAACGATCCATGGTTGACGCCTGCCATCGATTGGGAACGGACCCTCGCCTTCCGCCACCGCCTTTGGGACCTCGGCCTCGGCGTTGCCGAAGCGATGGACACGGCGCAGCGCGGTATGGGACTTGGCTGGCCCGAAGCGCGCGATCTCATTCGCCGAGCTCTTGCCGAAGCACGCACTCGCAAGGATGCACTGATCGCCTGCGGCGCCGGTACCGATCATCTGGCGCCCGGTCCCGACGTGACGATCGACACGATCATCAGGGCCTACGAAGAACAGATCGAAGCCGTCGAGGCAGAGGGCGGGCGCATCATCCTGATGGCAAGCCGCGCGCTTGCGGCAGCTGCGAGAGGGCCGGACGATTACATCCGCGTCTATGACCGCATCCTGCGGCAGGTGAAAGAACCGGTCGTCATCCACTGGCTGGGCGAGATGTTCGACCCGGCGCTGGAAGGCTATTGGGGTAATCCGGATCACGTCAAGGCCATGTCCACCTGCCTGCAAGTGATCGAGGCCAATGCCGCAAAGGTCGACGGCATTAAGGTTTCCCTGCTTTCCAAGGAGAAGGAAATCGCAATGCGCCGGCAACTGCCGAAGGGCGTGCGCATGTATACCGGCGACGACTTCAACTATGCGGAACTGATAGCCGGCGACGAACAGGGGCACTCCGACGCCCTGCTCGGCATCTTCGATGCCATTGCTCCGGCCGCCTCCGCCGCTATGGAAGCACTCGGCCGCAAGAGCAACCGCGAGTTCTTCGACTTGCTCGATCCGACCGTTCCGCTTTCACGTCACATCTTCAAGGCGCCGACGCGCTTCTACAAGACTGGCGTCGTCTTCCTTGCCTATCTCAACGGCCTGCAGGACCACTTCACGATGATCGGCGGGCAGCAGAGCACGCGTTCACTGACGCATCTCGCGGAGCTTTTCCGGCTGGCGGACAAGGCGCGCGTACTTGCCGATCCCGATATGGCGGTCAACCGCATGAAGCGCGTGCTCGCCGTTCATGGCGTTTACTGACGCCGATCGGGAGCGGGAGGAATTCATATGCAGGTCGAAGGACTTTCGATCAACCTTGCGACGATCCGTGAACAATGCGGATTTGGCCAAGCCGTCGATCTCTGCCTGAAGCACGGCATCACCAGGATCGCACCCTGGCGGGAGCAGGTCGCGAAAGTTGGACTCGCCGAGGCCGTTCGCATCGTCAAATCGAACGGACTGAAGCTGACCGGCCTTTGTCGCGGCGGTTTCTTTCCGGCGGAAAACGAGGCGGGATGGCAGAGGAACCTCGACGACAACAGGCGCGCAATCGATGAGGCTGCCGCGCTCGGTGCCGATTGCCTCGTGCTCGTCGTCGGCGGGCTGCCGGGCAGTTCCAAGGACATCGGCGCAGCGCGCCAGATGGTGTCCGACGGTATCGCTGCGGTATCGCCGCATGCAGAAGCCGCCGGCATGCCGTTGGCAATCGAACCCCTGCATCCGATGTATGCGGCCGACCGAGCCTGCGTGAACACGCTCGCTCACGCGCTCGATATGTGTGAGCAGCTGGGCGAAAACGTCGGCGTTGCAATCGACGTCTACCATGTCTGGTGGGATCCGGATCTCGCCAACCAGATCGCGCGCGCCGGCCAGATGAAGCGTATCTTCGCGCATCATATCTGCGACTGGCTGGTGCCGACAAAGGACATGCTAACCGACCGCGGCATGATGGGCGATGGCGTGATCGATCTCAAAGGCATCCGGCGCATGATCGAGAAGGCAGGCTTCCTCGGCGCGCAGGAGGTCGAAATCTTTTCGGCAGAGAATTGGTGGAAACGGCCAGCGGACGAGGTCATCGCGACCTGCGTCGAGCGATACCATAGCTGCTGCCAAGCATAGTTCGATACATTTCAGCACGCCTGAGGAGGATCATTCGATGGAGAAACGCCGTTTTGCACTGATCGGGACAGGAAATCGCGGAACCACCATGTGGGGCAAAGAACTGCTCGCCGGTTGGCGCGAACATGTCGATCTCGTCGCGATCGTCGAAAAGAACTCTCTTCGCGGCGAGCGCGCCCGCACGATGATCGGCAGCAATGCACCGATCTACGAGGATATCGATGCGATGCTGGCCGAGGTCAAACCGGACCTTGTCATCGTCTGCACGCCGGATCAAACGCATGATGCGATCGTCGTTCGGGCGCTGGAGGCCGGGATCGACGTCATCACCGAAAAACCGATGACGACCGCAGTCGACAAGATTCGCCGCATCATCGACGCCGAGAAGCGCACCGGCAGGCGCGTCGACGTGTCATTCAACTACCGCTATGCGCCGACCGCAGCCAAAATCAAGGAATTGCTCAATTCCGGCGAGATCGGCCGCATCAGTTCGGTCGATTTCCACTGGTATCTGAACACGAAACACGGCGCCGACTATTTCCGTCGCTGGCACGCCTATACCGAAAATTCCGGCAGCCTCTTCGTCCACAAGGCCACGCACCATTTCGATCTGCTGAACTGGTATCTCGACAGCGATCCCGAAGCCGTGACGTCCTTCGCCGACCTACAGAATTACGGCCGCAAAGGCCCCTTCCGCGGCCCACGCTGCAAGCTCTGTCCGCACACCCATGAATGCGACTACTATCTCGATCTGGAGGCAGATCCCTTCCTGGACGCACTCTACGAGGAACCGTCGAAGATCGACGGATACTTTCGCGACGGCTGCGTCTTCCGCGAGGATATCGACATTCCGGACACGATGGTCGTCAGCATCCGCTATCGAAACAACGTGCATGTCTCCTATTCGCTGAACACCTTCCAGCCGATCGAAGGCCACCATCTGGCATTCAACGGCACCAAAGGCCGAATCGAAATCCGCCAGCATGAAGCCCAACCCTGGGAGGTGAAGAAAGAGGATGAGATCCTGCTGATCCGGAATTTCCCCAATGGGAAGGAGGCGGTCGAGCGTATCATCGTGCCGCATTCGTCCGGCGGCCACTACGGCGGGGACGACCGGATGCGCAATATGATCTTCAAGCCGGACATGCAGGACAGGCTTCATCAGCGTGCGGGAACGCGTGCCGGGGCCATGTCGGTGCTTTGCGGCATTGCAGCGCTTCAGAGTTCCCGCACCGGCAAAGTCGTCAATCTCGCCGATCTGATGCCTGAGCTTGCCAATGACGACTCGCCGAATTCCCGCAGGGTCGAATAGGCTCAGGCCATCTTTTCGAGATCCGCAAGGGTGACGCCATAACGAAGCGGCTCGCCCTTTAAGAAACGTT
The DNA here is from genome assembly GCF_013004495.1 of Rhizobium sp. SEMIA 4085. NCBI lineage: Bacteria > Pseudomonadati > Pseudomonadota > Alphaproteobacteria > Hyphomicrobiales > Rhizobiaceae > Rhizobium > Rhizobium sp. SEMIA 4085. The sequence continues at coordinate 5,411 of NZ_JABEPH010000030.1, read as the reverse complement.
CGATCTCGTCCGCCGCCATTTCGCCGAGGCGCATGCGCTCCAGTCCGACGGCGCCTGCAATATGGGGCGTCAGGAACAGATTCGGCAGATCGTAAAAGGCCGATGAAGGCTCGGGAATTTCCGGGTCCGTTACATCGATGATGGCATCGATGCGGCCGGTTGCAAGCGTCGCCAGCAGCGCAGCTTCATCGATGATTGCGCCCCTAGCCGTGTTGATAAGAGTTGCGCCGTCCTTCATCAAAGCCAGTCTGTCCGCATCGATCATATGCTGCGTGGAAGGCAGAGACGGCGCGTGAAGCGAAATGATGTCGGAAACCCTCATGAGAGTATCCAGCTCGACCTTCTCTGCTCCAAGCCCTTGGGCTTCAGCCATGCTAATCGTCGGATCGAAAAGGACAAGCCGGTAGTCAAACGGCTCCAGCAACTTGATGACGCGACGGCCGATCCGCGATGCACCAATGATGCCGACCGTGCGCCGGTAGTTGCCGATCGCCAAACGCTGCATCGGATGGGTGCGGTCACGGTTGCGGTCTGTCACGTAACGGTCGCGGAAGCGGAAAACCTGTTTGCCGGCAAAGAGAATGGCTGCGAGCGTAAACTCCGCGACCGGTGCGGCATTGGCTTCAGCGGCATGGCTGACCGCAATCCCGGCCCTGAAAATCTCTTCACCGATAATGCCTTTGACGGTGCCGGCCGCATGAGCGACAATCTTCAAACGCCTCGCTGCGGCAAGCACCTCACCGCCCACCTGCGGCGCCCCCCAGCCTGTAATGAGGATTTCCGTCTCCGGGAGCACGCGCCGGGCGCGCTCATCAGAGAAATTCTGCAGCGGCTCGCGGTCGAGCAAGCGGCCGATGACTTCCAGGCGTTGAAGCAACTCATCCGAGACGACATGTTCGGTGCGTTCCGGATGCATGGCAAACGCGATGCCGGGACGGCTCATGGCATCTGTCCCGGCGCGACAATGGCGCTGACCGTCACGCCGTATTCCCTCACCTGCTGCTCCAAAGCTCCGATGTCCGGGACAACAGGGCGCTTCATCCAGGCCCCGGAAACAGCTTGCGGATCATTGATTGCGAGCACTGCCGTGATCAGCACGGTCTCACCTGCGGGGATTTCGCCGCGCAACTGCGGCACCAATGTCTTTGCCACAATGAGGTTCGTATTCGGCAAGGCTTTCTGCGCAAGGCCGGTGCGCGTCACGGTCGAGCCAAGATCGGCGATGCCGGAAAAATCACTCTCTCCAATGACATGCGCGGCACCTGCTTCTACCGAAAGCGTATCAAGATCGAAATCCCGTTTGGCGATCGCGAAGCCGCCTTCGGACGTCTGCAGCGCACGTGGCGTATTGATCCTGTGAACGCGAATATGCCAGGGCGCAGCCGGTACGAGCCATGTTTCGACCGAGACATCCTTGAACGGCGACCACTTCGAATAAAGCACGTCACCGGCAATCTTGGCTTCCGCATTTGTCTCGCGAACTCGGTAATGCAATCCATCGTCGCTGAAAGCCAGCGCCGAATCAAAAGCGCCGCCGGCGAAATTTCGCTCGTCGGCCTCAACACTGAATCCGTAGCGCGCTGAATATGCGAATTTTGCGTATTTTTCCGTTCCAAAACGCATCTGCAAATTTTCCTGGCCGGAAGAAAGCGCCACGACATCGCCACCCGCCCGTATCATGACCATGCCCGGATGGCGCTGCGGGGAGACGGCGACCGCTTCCGGCGCCGTTTCCTTTGACGTCCAGAACGGATGATCTGCTGGAATTGCGAGCGGCAAGAAGGCCTTGAAAGCCCAATAGGGCGAGCCTGCAGAATTATAACTCTCCGACATCAGCAGGTTGGGATAGCCGAAACCGATTGAAAGGATGCCGTCTCGGTTCGTCATCGGCTTGTCCCTCCACCAGCGCAGATGCTGGAGGCAAAGATGCTTGACTTCACCCCACGGCAAAGCTTCGAGGTCGGCGAAGGCAAGCGCCGACCAGAAACCTGCGCAGGCGAAACGGTATGTCAGGCTGCGGCCGAAGGGGATCGTCGCACCGTCGGATGCAAACCAGTTCTTGAAATCCTTCGCAAAAAGTACTGCCCGTTCGCGGTATCGCTTGGCATAGTCATCATCGACAAGCTTCGAATAAATCAGGCCGTAAAAGTGCATCGCGAAGGGAATGTAGTGATCGATACGGCGCACATTGCCGTCGCGATACCAGCCATCGCCGATATCGAAGCACTCCAGCTCTTACAGATATTGCCTAGTGAGGCTGCGATCGAAATCCGCTCCCAATCGGTCAAGCGCTATATCGACGAAGATGCGGAAGAACTTCCAGTTGTTGTCGGCGTAGTCAAACTGGCGCGCGTGCTTGAGATAGGCGATGACGTTGTTCCGGGCATGACCATCTAATGGCTCCCAGATCTTTTCCGGGACAAGCGCCAGCGCAAAACCGAGCGCGGCAAGCTCCACCATGCGCTGGTCGCGGCCGTTGACCGTGCCCCAATATTCCGGATGCTGCGGATCGGCGCCATTTGCGAGGCCTTCGGCGAAACGTTTCCAATGCTCGAAGCGGCCGTTTCCCGCACCCAAAGGAGCAAGACCCCACAGAGGCCGGGCGAAGCCTTCCAGATCGGCCGCGGCACGATCGAAATGTGCGCCAGCGCCATCCAGCCGCACGCGGGCATTGCCCTTCGAAAAGTAAGGCAGCAGTGGATCGAAGAGATCGAGAAGCGCGCGGCCCATGTCCTCGCGGGTTTCGAGCGGGTTGCCTGCAAGCGGATTGGCGCTGGCCGGATCATAGGTCATCGGAATCACTCATGAGGTTGCAACATCAGATACTGTGCCCCCGGCAACGGGGATGACCCCGAGGCATACATGACGGGCGGGGGCCGCCCGGTCGCGGAAACGCGACATCATCAGACCGATCGCCTCCCGGCCAAGCGCCGCACGATCGACGCGCATGGTGGAAAGCGGCGGATTGGTCATCAATGCGCAGGGCAGATCGTCGAAACCGACGATCGCAAAGTCTTCCGGCACCCGAAGGCCAGCTTCCGTGACGGCTTCCAAGACACCGACTGCAATAAAATCGTTCATGCAGAAGGCGGCAGTGAAGCCGGCGTTCTCCGCAAGAATCGCCGCCGTCAGCTCATGCGCCTCGCGGCTGGCACTGCCATGAAACGTCATCGGCACAAGCCGGCCTTCGGCATCCGGGACCGAGGTTATCGCCGCCTCGAAACCGCGAACACGCTCGCGGATCGTATTGCGGTGGGAACCGGTCAGATGGAGGATGCGGCGGTGGCCGGCCTTCAGCAGCCGCTGGGCAGCCTGGAAGGCACCGAAAAAATTGGAAGGCGAAACACCGTCGAGTCGGAGCTGAGGATCCGTCCCGTTGACGAGGACAACCGGAACTTTCTCGTCGTCGATCCAGCCGCGCAAAGCCCCACTCGGATCAATGCCGACGAGAAAGAGACCCTCGGCACGCGCCGACTTTAAATAGTCGCGAATGACCTCGGGCGTCGCGCGGTCTTCCCGGATGAGGCGAACCTCAAACGACATACCGTGCTCGGCTGCCGCTGTGCGCAGACCCTCGACGATGGATTCGTAGAAAACGCTCAGTCCGCCCGTGACGCCATCGCTGGCAATCAGCGCAAGTCCGCCCGGAACCGCTTCCGGAGCAGACCTCACCTGGTATCCATGCTCGGCCGCCACCCTCAGAATATGCTCGCGCACGCTTTCGCTTATGCCTGGCTCGTTGGCAAGCACGCGTGAAACCGTCGAAACGGAGACGCCTGCTAAGGCTGCGATGTCGGCCTGACGCAGCCGTCTGGGTTTGATTTCGTTCATAACTCAAACATATGCAAATCATGCAAATTTGCAATGATAATATAATTTGTTGCAAACCGAAATTATTTGCGTACTCTACCCCAGACATGCTCGAGAACCGTTGGAGGACGGCACGGGCAGGCGACAAAGGAGGATCATCATGCAGATCAATCGACGTTCATTTCTGATGGGCTCGGCCGGTGTGGCTACGGGCCTCGCATTCGGCGCTGGGAGTGCCATCCCGGCATTTGCCGAAGACGCGCAACTGCGTGCCATGTGGTGGGGTTCTAACGACCGCGCCAAGCGTACGCTGGAGGTTGCAAAGCTCTATCAGGCCAAGACGCCGGGCGTCACCATCGTCGGCGAGTCGCTCAGCGGCGACGGCTATTGGACGAAGCTCGCGACGCAGATGGCTGGCCGCGCGATCGCCGATGTGTTCCAGCTCGAGCCCAGCACGATCTCCGATTACTCGAAGCGCGGGGCCTGCTTGCCCCTCGACGAGTTCGTTCCCTCGGCGCTCAAGGTCGATACCTTCGGCAAGGATATGCTGAAGCTGACGACCGTCGACAGCAAGCTCTATGGCATCGGCCTCGGCCTTAACTCCTTTGCGCTCTTTTTCGATCAGACCATCTTTGAAAAGGCTGGACTTCCCTTGCCGACGCCAGACCTCACCTGGGACGAATATGCCAAACTGGCCGTCGAGCTTACAAAAGCTGCCGGCAAGGACAATTACTGGGGCGGCCCTTACGGCGCGCGCTATGCCTATGTTTTCGATGCCTGGCTGCGCCAGCGCGGCAAGAGCCTTTACGCCAATGGCAGCCTGGGCTTCGACGTCGAGGACGCCAAGGAGTGGTACAGCTTCTGGGAGGACCTGCGCAAGAAGGGTGGCACGGTCGCGGCGGATGTACAGACGCTCGACCAGAACACCATCGACACCAACTGCCTGGCGCTTGGCAAATCGGCGATCGGCATGGCCTATTCAAACCAGCTCGTCGGCTATCAGTTGATCTCGAAGAACAAACTGGCGATCACTATGCTACCGCGCGAAAGGAAGGGTGGTCCCTCCGGCCATTACTACCGTCCCGCGCTTATCTGGAGCATCGGAGCGACGACGAAGAACGGCGAAGCGGCCGCCAAGTTCATCGACTTCTTCGTCAACGACATCGACGCCGGCAAGATCCTGGGAGTGGAACGGGGCGTGCCGATGTCGGCGACCGTACGCGAGGCGATCCTGCCGAACCTTAACCCGACGGAGCAGGATACCGTCAAGTACGTCAACCTTCTTAAGGATCAGGTCGGCGATTACCCGGCTCCTGCCCCACTTGGCGCGACGGAATTCGACCAGCGCGTCCTTCGGCCCCTCGCTGACGAGCTCGCGTTCGAACGCACGACGCCCGCCGATGCCGCCGCTCGCCTGGTGGAACAAGGCAAGGCAACGATCAGAAGCTGAATCCAGGTTTCTCCTCCCGGAAGGCCCGCCCTCGTAAACTGACCCCTGACCGTTGATGTCCAACTTTCACGGGTCAGTTCAGCCTGGCGGGCCTCTTTATTGAGCGTTGGTTGCGGGGCTCCGGCCCCTGCCTCTTCTACCCATCTCCGCT